>NZ_DKLH01000043.1:0-48133 GCF_002455685.1 Sphingobacterium sp. UBA6645 | reverse complement strand
TTATGGTGTAGGGAAGAGGATAGTATTTAGTAGTTAGTATTTAGTATTTAGACCTATGGCGGATATAGATGTGAGATATTAGATGTTAGACATTAGAGTTTTCCTGGTTCAAGACCATATTTAAACGGATACTTCAGACGAAACCATACTCTTATATCTCATATCTAATGTCTCATATCTAAATACAACCGTTAAATTTTGTTAATTCAAGCTACTACAGACACGAAAGGCATAGCAATTGCGTTTATGTATTAAAGCAAAAGTAAAAGAGTAAAAATTTCATAATTTAGGTTAATAATTGGTTTGGTAAAAATCCTGAGGTTCCCCGCCTCAGGATTTTTTTATATGATTAACCTTCTTTCGATAGGCTTTTATCGATCACTAGGAATATCAGGAAGAAGATCGCCGAAGGCACTACCCAACCCAATTCGTAGGCAAAAAACGGAATCTTATCCAAAATAGCTAATGTTGAGTCATTCAGCATGCCTAAGTATTTCAAAAGATTGAATGCTGCGATAATTGTCGAAGCTAGCAAAGCGCCTACAAAAGGCAGTTTATGCGTAATGAAGGGTCCAAAAACTACGGTGTAAAGAACTAAGGTAATGACGATAGGATAAACAAAAATCAAAATCGGATACGCGAGAGAGATGATATTATCCACCCCAGTAATGGACAACAAGCATGATAAAATACAACACACCGTCACGAGCAGTTTATAGGAAAGCTTGTTTTTTGTCAATTGGGAAAAGAAGGTTCCGACAGCAGAGGTGAGAGCAATGGCTGTCGTTAGACAAGCTAATGCGATGCTCAATGCGATCGCGATCATGCCATAATGGCCTAGAACGGACTTCGATATATGAATCAATAGCTCCGAACGCTTCATGTTTAGATCTGTAATTCCGGAGGTCGCGCCCAACTGTATCAGTCCACCATAAATCAGGAAAAGACAAATCGCCGCCAATAAGCCGGCAGCAATTACCACTTGATTTTTAGATTTTACACTGTTGTAGCCCTTCGTTCTAGCCGCCGCAATGATAATGCCTGCGAAAATAACAGAAGCCAATACGTCTAATGTTTGATAGCCCTCGGTGAATCCCAAAGTAAATGATTCGCCTGTATTTAAAGATTGAGCATTATAATCTGCTATCGGCGAAAATACACCAATAGAGATAAGGCCGAGCAAGAGCACGAGCAATACGGGTGTAAGAATATTACCGATAATATCAACCACCTTTGACGGTTTGATCGTTAATACCCAAGTCGCTGCAAAAAAGATGATAGATGTCCATATAGGGCTACTATTGGGAAACGATGGCAGGACGCCGACTTCATAGGTCGTCGCGGCCGTTCGTGGAATGGCGATCATTGGACCAATACAAAGCATAATCACACTTCCTAAGATTGGTGCTATGCCCTTATTGATTCTATTTCCTAAATCATTGAACGTATCGCCCGAATTGACGATGGATAAAATTCCAAAGAAGGGTAGTAAAATGCCGGTTAATCCGAAGGCGAGTATGGTTATCCAAACGTGGTTTCCAACTTGTAAGCCGATAAATGGTGGTAATAAAAGATTGCCAGCTCCAAAAAACATGGCAAATAGAGCAAATCCGATGGTAATGATATCTCCGGTCTTTTTCAAAATAGGGGTTTAAGTAAAAAATAAATCAACTAATTGTTTTGCTTCCTTCACGTCATGCACTCGAAGTAGCTGGACGCCACGTTCGAGCAATAAGGTGTTCAGGGCGGTTGTACCCGTTAATACTTGGTCTGCTGTCGTATCTAGTTTTTTGTAGATCATAGACTTTCGCGAAACTCCGCCTAAGATAGGCAATCCAAAGTAATGAAGCTCATCAACACGTAATAATAGTTCATAATTCTGAGGGATAGTCTTCGCAAATCCATATCCGGGATCTAGAATAATGTCTTTAAGGCCTAAAGCACGGAGTGTCGCAACTCGCTCGCCAAGGAAATAGGCTACCTCATTCACAACGTCTTCATATTCTGTTAGGCTCTGCATTGTCTGTGGTGTCCCGCGCATATGCATCAGGATGTAGGGCACCTGTAACCTCGCTACGGTTTCAAACATTTGCTCATCTAATGTGCCTCCCGACACATCATTGATGATGTGTGCACCAGCCTGAATACAGGCGTCGGCTACATCAGCACGAAAAGTATCAATGGAAAGTATGGCTTCAGGATACTTTACAGCAATGGCCTCGATGATAGGCACCGCACGATCTATTTCTTCTGCTGCGTCAATGGTTTTTGCACCAGGGCGGGTAGAATAGGCTCCAATATCGATAATATCAGCACCTTCCTCCAATATCTGTTGTGCCCGAATCAATGCAGCCTCGACTTGAATGTATTTTCCACCATCGTAAAAACTATCGGGAGTAAGATTCAATATTCCCATAATTTTCGGACGATCGAAGGTCATTAAACGACCCTTGAGATTGATGCTTTGGGCGGGAGATGTTTGGAAGATAGGCATGGAGATAGGGGAGATAATGAAATTAGTTAATTCAATAAATCGCGCTTTTCTTGCTGTAATTGTATAGAGCCCTTTAACAAAAGGGCTCTCAATATGTATTTAGAACAATTTATGAATTGCTCTTAAGCATTTCATAAAACTAGACTCAGTAATTCGAGCTGCTTATTTTACGACAAGTACACCGTCTGCTACCACAGAGATATCTTGTTTTGGTTTATTGATCTTGGCAATCTCTTCTTTGCTTTTTCCCATGTCTTCAGCATAGTGTTTTTGCCATTCAACAGTTGTTTCTTTAACTTTCGCCTTACCAGCAACAACGACAGTTTTTCCGATTAAATCTTCAGGAACAAAGTATGCATAATCAGTAAAACGTACCATGATAGGCTCTTGGTCCCCTTCTCTTTTCAGCGTTAGGAAACATCCTTTTTTCTTACATACTTGAACAACCTGACCCTCGATTTTACCGTCGAATGTCTTGCTTTTCGCTAAGTTTGACTCTAGCTTCTTAACAGAAACTGCGCCGTTTTTGTCGATTTTCTTACCATAGTTTACTCCAACTTTAGCCGGTTGGATTTTGCTTTGCGAATGGCTCATGCCGATAAACGCAAATACACAAACTAGCAATGTAATTAACTTTTTCATATCTATTTTCGAATAAATTCAAACTTGCCGCTCGCATCGATCTTCATAATTGTAGAAGCCTGATGTTTGCTCATATCCGTTTGACCATATTGCACAACGTAATCCACGCCTTCTTTGATCTCATCAGCGATCTCCGCAAAGTTCTGCGCGGTTGCATCGCCCGAGATATTGGCTGAGGTAGAAACTATTGGCTTTCTGAAACGTTGAATCAACTCCTCGCAAAATGGATGTTGAACCACGCGAATTCCAATACTACCATCTTCAGCAACAACATTTGGCGCTAAGTTCTTCGCCTTGTTATAAATAATGGTCAATGGTTTGTCCGCAACTTCAATCAATTGATAAGCGACTTCGGGTACCTCCTGTACATAGCCCTCGAGCTGATAATCATTCCCTAAAAGAACAATCATGCTCTTCCCCTTATCGCGACCTTTCAATGCAAAGATCTTCTCGACGGCTTCTGGATTCGTCGCATCGCAACCTATACCCCAGATCGTATCAGTCGGATATAAGATGATTCCACCAGCCTTCAAGGTGTCCAAGGCTTGCTTCATATCATCTTTGTCGTACGGAATTCTCATTTCTTATGACCCCAAATCAATTAAACCGCTACGTTATGATCACGTAGAGCGTCGTTCAATGATGTTTTCTTATCTGTTGATTCTTTACGCTGTCCGATAATTAATGCACAAGGAACTTGGTATTCACCTGCAGGGAATTTCTTCGTATAAGAACCTGGAATTACAACCGAGCGCGCAGGAACATAACCTTTGTACTCCTTAGGCTCCGGTCCAGAAACATCGATAATTTTTGTTGAAGCGGTCAAAACTACGTTTGCGCCTAATACGGCTTCTTCCTCTACACGAACGCCTTCTACAACGATTGCTCTCGAACCTACAAATACGTTGTCTTCAATAATAACTGGTGCCGCCTGTACCGGTTCTAAAACTCCACCAATACCAACACCACCACTTAAGTGTACATTCTTACCAATCTGCGCACAAGAACCTACTGTAGCCCAAGTATCAACCATTGTTCCTTCGCCTACATAGGCGCCAATGTTTACATACGAAGGCATCATAATCACGCCTTTAGAAAGGTAAGCACCATAACGAGCAGAAGCACCAGGAACTACACGAACACCTAGTTCCTTGTAATTAGTCTTCAACTTCATTTTATCGTGATAAACAAAAGGCTCATTCTTGATAACTTCCATATTGCGGATAGGGAAGTACAAAATCACTGCTTTCTTGATCCAATCATTAACGAACCATGTTTCGCCCATGGGCTCAGCAACGCGAAGTTCACCTTTATCTAAGTGTTGAATCACAAATTCAACAGCTTCATAATATTCTTTATATTCTAATAATTGTCTATTTTCCCAAGCTTCTTCAACTAGTTTCTTAAGGATTGTGCAGTCGATCATAACTATTGTAAACTAAATTTTGTTAATCACAAATATGGAGATTTTTGCTGATATGTCGGTCAAAAACAGGCTAAAATTAAGAAGATATGTATATTTTTGTTAAATGGCAGAAGCAGAAAAATTAAGGATCGATAAGTATTTGTGGGCGATTCGTATTTTTAAGACACGTAGTTTAGCTACTGAGGCTTGCAAAGCTGGTCGTGTGAAGTTGAATGGACAAAATGTGAAGCCTTCTTATGTGGTTAAAGTCGGCGAAACCTACCAAATACAGAAGGGGATTGAGCGCAAGGTCATCTTGGTGACGGGCTTGTTAGAACGTCGTGTAGATGCAAAGACTGCTGTGCAATTCTACGAAGACCATACACCGGTAGAAGAAACCTATGCATTCAAATCAACTTTCCATGCCCCAGTATTAAAGCGTGATCGAGGAACAGGAAGGCCAACGAAGAAAGATCGTCGTGAAATCGATGATCTGAAGAGCGATTGGTGGGATAATGAAAATGAGGATTAAACGTAAGAAATCATACTCATTCTATTTATATAGCTGTCTTTTGATAGTTATGTGCTACTCCCATGCCTTTTCTCAAGGTAATAATCAAAAGTTTCCGCTGGACTCTATCGAGCGAGAACTCAACAAAACCTTAAGCCGGAAGACCGCTTACGATAGCGAAAAGGTCGGAAAGCTGAATCAACTTAAATTACGATTAAAACAAGCGAAGACTGATAGCGAGCGCTATGAACTTCAAAAGGCTTTGTTCCATGCTTACCAGTCCTATCAAATCGATTCGGCTATTCGCTATGTTTCTGCAAACGAGCAGCTTGCAAATAGCTTGAAGAATCCGAAGTTACAATATGAATCTTCTATACAATTAGCAGGACTGTATTCCTATGCAGGTCGTTTTATCGAGGCAAATGATATTCTTAAAGCCATTCCACGTGCCACCCTGTCTGCAGACCAGTTAAGCAATTATTTTCGAACATATTCTGATTTTTATTCACATTATGGTCAGAGCACGAACTTCCATGAATACTTTTACCATAGTGGTCGGTATAGAGATTCTTTAGTAACCACGTTACACCAGGATTCTTACGAATACAGGCTATCCGCAGCAACCAAGAACCTTTTTGGAAATGATGAGGAAACCGCTGAAAAACAGTTGAAGGAACTTCTGACCGAATTGGATGAAACGAATAGAGAGCGAGCGGTCGTTGCCTATCTGATTGGATTAATTTATAAACAGCGGAATGACCTGGATGGCCAAATCTATTACTTTGGGTTGTCCGCGCTCACCGATATTAAGAATAGTATTCGTGATAATGCGTCATTACAAAGTCTAGCGTTGGCTTATTTCGAAAAGGATAATATAGATATGGCCTATATTTTTATCCAAAAGGCCATGGAAGATGCGATTTTCTGTAATGTTCGGTTTCGCACCGTTGAAAATTCCTCCTTCTATCCGATTATCAATTCCGCGTTCCAAGAGAAAGAGACTCAACGCAAGAATGAATTGAAGACACTTCTCTATATCATCTCGGTGCTCTCTATCTTGCTCTTCGTCGTGTTTGTAATTGTCTACTTACAAATGAAACGCCTGAAGGTTGTCCGTAAAGATCTTAAAAAGGTTAATGAAGAGCTGTTTAGCTTAAACGAGCAATTATTGGGCACCAATAGAGATCTGCAGGAAGCAAATCACCTAAAAGAGGAATATATGGCGCAGTTTTTCGAAATATGTTCGTCCTATATAGATAAACTCGATTCCAGTCGAAAAGGTATGCTGAAGAAATTGTCGAATAAACAGTATGAAGAAATCAGCAAAGAACTGAAGTCGCCAAACTTTATTAAAGGCGAGCTGGAAGACCTTTACCATAACTTTGATATTATTTTTCTAAACCTATATCCAACCTTTATTCAAGATTTCAATAAGTTGCTGAAAGAAGACGAGCGGATAGTGCTGAAGCAAGACGAACTATTGAACTCTGAACTTCGAATTTTTGCATTAATCCGACTCGGAATTTCAGACTCTACCAAGATTGCTCGCTTCCTTCGATACTCCTTGCGAACGGTTTATAACTACCGCGTAAAGGTTCGAAATAAAGTCGAAGGATCGAAAGAAGACTTCGAAGAAAGCATCAAAAGCATAGGAAATCTTAACCTTTAGCCCTAAAATAGGGTTACTTTTATCCATTGTAATTTATCGTTAACAATCTGTCTTTTAGTAGGTTAATATTGAGATGGGTTACTTTTTTAGTTTAGCCTTCTTGAAATCGATTGAAGTTGCATAGTTGCTCTCTACTTTTGTCTAAGAGGAGACTCTACCTAAGTTATTTTAAATCAACAAACAATTATAAATCCTATGAGGCTTTTTACAAAAGTAACATTTGGTCTATTCCTGTTCTTGTTTACCGTGCTAGGTTCCTTGGCTTTCGGTCAGGCTAGCAATACGATTCAAGGTCGAGTAATAGATGCAACAACCCAGGAGCCTATCGCTGGGGCAACGGTTGCTGTCATTGGAGGGGAAATCAGATCTTCATCAGATGGTGAAGGACGATTCACATTGACAGGCGTACCGAACAACGCAAGACTTCGCGTATCCTATTTAGGGTACGACAATAAGGAAGTCATCGCACAATCTGAAGACATGACAATCAGTATGACAGCCTCAACGAATGCGTTGGAAGATGTAGTCGTAATTGGTTATGGCTCAGTAAAACGTAAGGATGTCACGACCGCAATTGCCTCGGTATCTTTAGAAGATATCAACGAGCGCCCGATCGTCAATGCTGCACAAGCTATCCAAGGTCGTGCGGCAGGGGTTACAGTCACTCAACCGAGTGGTGCTCCCGGAGGCGGGACAGCAATCCGTATTCGCGGTACAACTTCTTTTAACGGTAATAACAACCCAACCTATGTTGTTGATGGAGTGCCCGTTGATAATATTGACTTCTTAGCACCAACCGACATTGCTGATATGCAGATCCTTAAAGACGCATCTTCTGCGGCTATTTACGGTTCGATGGGAGCTAATGGCGTGGTACTAATCACGACAAAAAAAGGTCGCGTTGGAGACGCGAAAATTGGACTGAATCTGCAAACGACCCAAAATAGAATCACCAGTAAGATCGATCCGTTGAATACGGCACAATATAAAGAGTTGATGGACGAGATCGGCTTAGTTGATCTTCCTGTAAACCTTACGGATCAAACAGACTGGTTTAATGAAGCCTTCCGCAAAGGCGTAACCCAGAACTATCAAGTTTCCGTTTCTGATGGTACTGAAAAGCTGAAATATTTCCTATCAGGAGGCTATCTGAATGAGAAAGGGATCTTGAATACCGCTTTCTTCAGACGCTATAGTTTCCGCGCGAACATTGAAAACGATATTCGTAAATGGTTAACAGTCAATGCAAACTTCTCTTATACTGATAATAACCGCAATGGTGTGTCAGAAGGTTTAGGTTCTAACCGTGGCGGTACGGTATTATCAGTGATCAACACGCCAACTTACGCGCCGATTTGGGATCCTTATGAACCTAATCGCTATTTCAACGAATTCTACGGTATCAATAATATCACGAGCCCATTAGAAAATATGGCTAGAAGCAAGAATAACCGCGACCGCGAGAACCGTTTATTAGCTGCTGGTAGTGCTGTGGTGAAGTTTATGCCGGAATTGCAGTTCAGAACATCTTTCGCCCTAGATAGAAGAAATGGCTTGAATACGCAGTTCTTAGATCCATATTCTACAGCATGGGGTAGAGAGAACCGTGGTTTAGCATTCGACGGCCGCAATATGAATACCGTGTTGACTTTCGATAATGTATTGACGTATAACAAGTCATTCAACTTACATAACCTAGAAGCCATGGTTGGTAGCTCTTGGGTAAGTTCAGACTATACCAATAGCTATATCAACGCGTCACACTTCCGTGATGATATCATCCAAACGTTAAACGCTGCTAACAAGATCATCTGGGACAATACAGGGTCTGGCGCATCAGATTGGGCAACCATGTCTTACTTTAGCCGCCTGTCTTACAACTACGACGGTAAATACCTTGTGACAGCGAACTTCCGTGGTGATGGCTCTTCAAAGTTAAGCCCGGAAAATAGATGGAAATATTTCCCTTCTTTCTCGGCAGCATGGCGCTTGTCATCTGAAGAGTTTATGCAGGATGTATCTTGGATCAACGACTTAAAAATCCGCGGAGGATGGGGTAAAACCGGTAATCAGTCTGGAATCGGTGATTATTCCTACTTGATGCAATACAATATCCGTCGTATCGAATGGTGGCTAGAGAACCAACAAAATGCTTTGGCGACTATCAGTCCGGCGAACTTAAGAACACGCGACTTAACTTGGGAGACCACGACACAAACCAACATAGGTTTAGACTTCACAGCTTTCCAACAACGTCTGACAGTGAACATGGATTACTATTACAAGTACACTACTGACATGTTGACTTATATCAGCCTTCCCGAAGGTCAATCTTTTGCTAATACGATCCGTCGTAACGAAGCAGAGATGAGCAACCGTGGTTTTGAGGTCAATGTGAATAGCAAGAATCTGGTTGGCGATTTTAAATGGAATACCAACTTTAACATCTCATTTAATAAAAACAGACTTGAGCATCTAGATTTCCAACAGATTTATGATGCAGCAAGAACATCAGATGTTGTCAATGCCAATGTTGTTCGTAATACACCGGGACGCTCCATGAGTAATTTCTATGGATATATCAGTGATGGCGTTGATCCGGAAACTGGAGAGCTCAAGTATCGTGATTTAAACAACGATGGTCGACTTTCGGTATCCGATCGTACTTTCATCGGAGATCCTAATCCGAAGTTTACTTATGGTTTAACGAACGACTTATCTTACAAAGGGTTCAACTTAAGTTTATTTATCCAAGGTTCTCAGGGCAATGATATCTTCAATGCCTCCCGTATGGAAACGGAAGGTATGTATGATGGCAAGAATCAAACAACAGCGGTTTTACAACGTTGGAGAGTGCCTGGACAGATTACAGAAGTGCCAAAAGCGAATTTCAATATGTTGAACTCTACTTATTTCGTGGAAGATGGTAGTTACCTACGTTTGAAAAACGTATCACTTTCTTACAATATCAAATCTGAGGTATTGAATAGAGCAGGCATCAACAAATTGCAGCCTTTCGTATCGGCGACCAATTTATTCACCCTAACGAAATACAAAGGATTCGATCCTGAGGTAAATCAATGGGGAAATAGCGGCGCAATCCAAGGTATTGACTGGGGAACTTATCCGCAGAGCAAATCTTTTGTTGTGGGTTTAAGCATGGAGTTTTAAGATTTAAACTTGGTAATGATGAAAAGAAATTTCAAATATATATTGTTAATGCTAGGTGCAGTAGGCTTCATGGCTAGCTGTTCATTGGATAAAGATCCCTTGGGAGATTTCTCTGATGTAACCGAAGGCATCAATGAGGAAGGAAAAACAGTCGTATTCAAAGATAAGGCTGCGGTGGATAACCAGATGACCACTATCTATAACCAATTGCGGGATAGACAAGAACACTGGTATATGGATCAGTTACTGATTGCTGAAGCTCACTCTGATAATGCTTACGCAGGTACAACAGGGGCAGAGGTCGTTCCCTTTGAGAATAATGGCATCGAGGGTTCTAATTCCGTTATCGAGCGTGATTGGAGAAGATTTATGGAGGATATTGGTCGGGCGAATGTATTGATCGTGAATATCGACTCGGTAACCGATCAGTCATTAACAACAACGCTTCGCAACCAATATAAGGCTGAGGCAAAGATATTCCGCGCGATGATCATGTTCGATATGGTAAGGTTATGGGGTAATATCCCAGTAACAACAACCGTAGGTGGCGATATTACAGAGGAAACATTGGAAGAAGTTTATGATGACTACTTCCCGGAACAAAAAACAGAGAAAGAAGCCTACGAGCAAATCGTGAAAGACTTGACCGAAGCGATTCCTTACGCGCCATCAAATAATAGCAGCGATAAAACAAAGCTTTCGAAATCAGTTGCGAAAGCGATCCTTGCGAAAGTGTATGCCGAGAAGCCTGTACGTGATTACAGCAAAGTAATTCAATATGCAGATGATCTTGCGGCTGATGGTTTCGATTTGGAAGCCGACTACACGGATTTATTTGGCGTTGTAGAAGGTTCTGCAGATCCTAAGAAACGCAACACAAGAGAGGCAATCTTAGAAGCGCACTACTCACAGGGTAATGGAAACTGGGTGACTTGGATGTTCGGACGCGATTTATCAAACTGGGATAGCAATTTTACCTGGGCAAAATGGGTAACTCCGTCCCGCGACTTGATCAAAGCTTTCCAAACTGAGAACGATCAGATCCGCTATAGCGAGTCTATCGTCTATTATCAGACTAGCTGGAGCAACTACTATCCATCGAGCAATTACCCATTTATGTACAAAACGCGTTCTGCATTCAGCAATATCATTAAATACCGTTATGCGGATATTCTCTTGCTAAAAGCGGAGGCCCTAATTATGGGAAATACGGCTAACCTAGCAGCGGCGGCGGAAATTATCGATAAGGTAAGAGCTCGTGTTAAACTTCCTAAGCTGACCAGCAGCGTCCGTGGAAGCAAAGACGCGATGTTAGAAGCGCTATTGAAAGAAAGACGTTTAGAATTGGCATTTGAGGGGCAGCGCTGGTATGATTTGGTACGCTTAGACAAAGTAGAATCTGTGATGAACAGTGTTTTTGCGAAAGATTCAGGACGTAAACCACAGATCTACCCTTTCAATGAAAACTCGTATAAGATGCCTATTCCACAGGCGATTATCGATCAGAACCCTAAAATCAATCAAAACCCAGGTTATTAAAATTGTGAATTATGCTTAATATCAAGAAACTATTATTATTCGGAACTATATATAGCTCAGTGTTGACCGCTTGTGGCAATGATGCCATCAATGTTACGCCAGAGCCGCCAACAGGCCCACAATCGGGGGATGTAAAAATTTATACAACAACGGCATCGCTAAGCCATGATTTCCAAAAAACATTTGTGGACTTCAGCAAAACATCGAATATGTCGCCGAAGACAATCAAATTAGTCGAGGGAACGAAGTTCCAAACGATGGATGGATTTGGCTCGGCGATTACGGGTTCAACAGCGTACAACCTCCTGAAAATGACGGCGGCAGATCGTACGAAGTTCTTAACAGAGACCTTCTCTCCAACAGAGGGCATGGGACAAAGTTATATTCGTATAGCAATTGGTTGTTCGGATTTCTCCTTGAGCGAGTACACCTTGAATGATAAACCAGGCATCGCGAATTTCGCATTGCAGGAGGAGGAGTTAAAATATGTAATCCCGGTATTAAAAGAAATTTTAGCGATCAACCCGAGCTTAAAGATCATGGGTTCTCCATGGACAGCTCCATTGTGGATGAAGGTGAATAACCTGGCTGACCTTGCGCCTTATGAATCATGGACCGGCGGACACTTAAATCCGAAATATTATCAAGATTATGGTACATACTTCGTAAAATGGATTCAAGCGATGGCAGCAGAGGGTATCAAAATTTATTCGATTACGCCTCAGAACGAGCCTTTGAATCATAAGAACTCCGCTTCAATGGTCATGTTCTGGCCAGAGCAACTTGCTTTTGTAAAAACTTCCCTGGGCCCGAAATTAAAGGCGGCAGGATTGACAACGAAAATCTATGCATTCGA
This sequence comes from Sphingobacterium sp. UBA6645, assembly GCF_002455685.1. Classification (NCBI taxonomy): domain Bacteria; kingdom Pseudomonadati; phylum Bacteroidota; class Sphingobacteriia; order Sphingobacteriales; family Sphingobacteriaceae; genus Sphingobacterium; species Sphingobacterium sp. UBA6645. Next base: position 35,846 of record NZ_DKLH01000043.1, on the reverse strand, counting down.
CCATAACTACAACTATGATGATATGGCCGATCAGCAGGATTATCCGGTTAAGATCTATGAAGATGCGGTAGCAGCAGCATTCTTTGCGGGAGCGGCTTACCACAACTATGGTGGCGATAAAAAAGAACTATTGGATATCCACGATAAAGCGCCAAACAAGGAATTGATCTTTACAGAAACGTCAATCGGTACTTGGAATGATGGCAACAACTTGGCGAAACGTCTGACAGAGGATATGCGCGAGGTTGCTTTAGGCACAGTGAATAACTGGGCTAAAGGCGTAATCGTTTGGAACTTGATGCTTGATACCGATAAAGGGCCTAATCGCGAAGGCGGTTGCCAGACTTGTTATGGCGCTGTTGATATCAGCAAGCATGACTACAAAACTATACGCAAAAATTCACACTACTATATCATAGGGCATCTGTCATCAGTTGTTAAACCGGGGGCGGTTAGAATAGGAACAGAGGGATATTCGGCTAATGGCCTAGTATACTCAGCGTTCAAAAACACTGATGGCAGTTATGCCTTTGTATTGCTGAATGACACAGGCGAGGCAAGTCGCGTAACCTTGAATGATGGTAAGAACCATTTCAGCTATGAAGCACCTGCAAGTTCTGTTGTATCTTATACTTGGAAGCCATGAGAAAATTAATCAATTATTCCTATTTATTGATGCTCTTTTCGATCCTTGTAGGATGTAAAGAAGAGTTCATTGTGCCTACTGGGGGTGGTAGTCCAACCATTGAGATTGTTACTAAACCGAATGCTGCATTCTTTGCGGATAGCATTAGCTATAAAGTGAAGGTCGCGGATCAAGGGGTCGATTTATCGACCTTAAAAGTCGAGCTTTTATACAGTGAGGATGTTGTCGCGAGCCAGACAATCCGCACCAAAGAATACGGAGAATACCAAGGGAAACTATTTGTTCCATTCTTAAAGAATGTTGCAAACGGTACAGCGACCTTACGTTTTACTGTGCAGAACGTGGAGCTTACAAAAACAGAAGCGCTTGCTGATTTACCTTTGACCCGACCGGATTTCCCTTTCTTGAACTTAATTGTTGAAGGTAAAACCTATAAAATGTTGCGTAAAGCAGCGAATCAGTATGAGGTATCTGATAATTTCGCTACTAAAGTGAACGGATATATCGAAGCACCTGCCTTTGGGGCGAACGGCAACGCCGTACAATTTGGTTGGGATGGCGAAGCCATAACCCAAGGAGTGACGGCTAATATTCCATTCTCGAATATCATTGAGGGCGTATACCCGATCAGCTTCAATACCATGACTTATCAAGCAAGTCCATTTGTTGCTTACAAATTGAACGGCGAGGATATGACGATGGTTGCAGAAGATGTTTATAGCATCGATATGGATATGGACAAAGATCAGGAGCTGGTTTTCGAAGGTCTTCAGGGCTTAGACACTTGGTGGGTTGACAGCGATTTCTTACGTAAAGACGGTGATAAGTTCTTATTCAACGCCATCAAAGGAAGATACCGCATCACCGCAGATCTGAAGAAGAAGTACTTTATCGTCGAAGCGATGAATGGAAGTAATCTGGCTTCGTTGAATGCTGATAGTACAGGAGCAATCTGGATTATTGGTGAAGGTATTGGTAAACCGAGTGTGGCGAGCAATGAAGTGGGCTGGAACACCGATAAAGCACTTTGCTTAGCACCGATCGGCGGCAAGAAATATCGCGTAACAGTGGTTGCCGGAACGTCGATCAGAGCGAACTCGATCAACTTTAAATTCTTCCATCAAAAAGGATGGGGCGGAGAATTTAAAGACGCGGATATTTCTACGACGAGCGATATTATCTTCGTTGGAAATGGAAGCAATGGACGCGACCCTGGGAACTTAGGTATTGTCAATGGCAAGCAATTAGAAGCAGGAGCAACCTATGTATTGGAAGTCGATCTATCGCAAGGCAACAACAAAGCTGTGTTAACTGTAAACAAACAACAATAGTAATATATTAAACTACGGGGGTTAATTCTCCAACCAAGAAGCTGTCCGAAAGGGCAGCTTTTTTTTGTAGTGGTTAGTAGTAAGTATTTAGTATTTAGACGTTTGTTTTGAACCAGGAAAGGAAGGATGCAAGGGTTGGCAGGATCGTGTATGGCGTTGGGTGATGGGAAGGGCAGCGTTCTATTCATTTTGAAGACGTTTAGTGAAACGTCTCTACGCATTGGCGTCCTGTAGGCTTCTATACAGTTTTGGACTATATAGGTGGTAATTATGACGAACCGCGTAGAGCCCTTTCACTAAAGGGCTCCTGATACGTACATTTTTTACACCATCATCCCACAAATATCTGATCCTGACAACCCTTTTATCCTTCCTTTCCTGGTTCAGAAACGAACCCCATTTTTTCTTTCAACATGATCCTGCCCATCCTTGCATCCTTCCTTTCCTGGTTCAAGACGAGTCTAATGTCTTATATCTAACCTCTAATATCTAATAAACCAACTATTACTCAATTCCCTCGTAAACCCATTGCTCTCCCAATACATAACCAATTCAGAACCCTTCTGAAAGGGCTTTGATTTGGGTTTATATTGGGCGATAAAAGGTTTTGACTCTTTTTAGGTCGCTGTTTCTATTTATTCGCATTTATATTAAAAAACTGCTAATTTGGACTTAAATAAACCTCACATGAAAATACGTTCAGCCGTTATGGCGATTTTAATTTTAGGCATTATGACGCTGTCTTCCTCTAGTTTTGCACAGAAAAAAGCACCCACGAAATATATTTTGGTCATCCATGGTGGTGCTGGAACCATCTTGAAGAAAAATATGACCGATTCGCTTGAAAAGGCCTATATAGCGGTTTTGACGCAGGCTTTGGAGACCGGATATAAACAATTGGCGGCGGGTAAATCGAGTTTAGACGCCGTGGAAGCCACGGTACATGTGATGGAAGATTCCCCTTTGTTCAATGCAGGGAAGGGTGCTGTATTTACCAATCAGGGGAAGAATGAAATGGATGCATCGATTATGGAAGGAGCAACGTTGAAGGCCGGTGCTGTTGCGGGGGTTACAACAATTAAGAATCCGATATCGGCAGCTCGTGCTGTGATGGAAAAATCAGAACACGTGATGATGATGGGAGCAGGGGCTGAGGAGTTTGCCAAGCGTGGGGGCCTGACCATCGTCGATCCTTCGTATTTCTGGACAAAATCACGTTATGATGCTTTGCAGAATATCTTGAAACGCGATGCAGAAAAGACGGAATTAGATCATTCAAATCCGCAAACATCGATTGCTCCATTCGTAAAGGATGAGAAATTTGGAACTGTGGGCGCTGTCGCATTAGATAAACAAGGTAATCTAGCCGCTGCAACCTCTACCGGCGGGATGACGAACAAGAAATTTGGGCGCATAGGTGATTCTCCGATTATTGGAGCGGGCACCTATGCTGATAATAACAGTGTTGCGGTGTCATGTACCGGCTGGGGTGAGTTCTTCATTCGTGCAAATGCTGCCTATGATGTTGCTGCCCGAATGAAATATGGGAAAGCTTCCTTGAAGGATGCTTCGCAGCAGGTCATCGATCGTATAGGTAAGATGGGTGGCGATGGAGGTTTGATCGCCTTGGATAATAAAGGTCAGGTGGCCATGCCATTCAATACCGAAGGCATGTACCGCGGAACGGTGACCGAAGATGGAAAGATAAGTGTAGAGATCTATAAATAGAAAAAGAAATCCCTGAGCTGCTTACTCAGGGATTTTATAATAATTGATATAGCGAACAATGCTATTGGCTCTTCGATTGATATAGGCCGATGGTCTTCTTGCATCCCACTTTTGTGGACTTGGCAAAATGGCAATGATAAGCGCTGCTTCCTTTTTCGTTAAGCTTTTGCCCGATTTGTGGAAGTAGTATTGTGCGGCAGCCTCAGCGCCATAAACGCCTTGCCCCATCTCGATAACATTTAAGTACACCTCCAATATCCGCTTCTTGCTCCAAAATAACTCAATCAAGCCAGTAAAGTATGTCTCCAAACCCTTCCGCAGCCAGGAGCGCTCCGGCCAAAGGAATACGTTCTTCGCCGTCTGCTGGCTGATGGTGCTTCCACCACGCAATTTCTTGCCTTCCTGATTTCTTTCAAAAGCCTTTTTTATCGCATCGGTGTCAAAACCATTGTGCGTCATGAAATGCGCATCCTCGCCAGCGATTGCTGCGCGCTTCAGGTTATCCGACATATCTTCATAGGCGAGCCATTTCCTGTCAATCTTCCATTCCTTACCGGCTTCCTTACGTTCAAAACCGCGTTGAAGCATTAAATATGTAATTGGTGGATTAATAAAGCGTAAGGCAATCACCCAGAGTATGGTAATTGCAAAAAAAGCTAATATCCCCTTGAGAACCCAACTCAGGGTCTTCTTGGATAAAGAGGAATTGGATTTTGGTTTGTTTTGCTTTCTCTTGTTTGTATTCGTAGCACGCTTAATAGCCATCTGCACTAATTTTGATGCAAAGCTACTAGGTATTTTTTAATTTCCATGTCATAAACAATAATCTTCCCGCATTTTTGAACTGCTCTGCGCCGCTCACCTCTCCATCTACATCCCACGACTCTCAATCCTGCAAAGTTGTAAAATCTAGATTCTAAAGTCTTACCTCTAATGTCTCACATCTAAAATCTCATATCTAATGTCAGCTCTAAAATCTTTGGCAAATCGGCACAATTCTCCTATTTTTACAGCTTAGATAAATAAAGAGACTACCTTGGCAAAAGAAAAGAAGCAAACCCCTTTAATGCAGCAATATAACACGATTAAGGCGAAGTATCCTGGCGCGTTATTGTTGTTTAGAGTGGGCGATTTTTACGAGACATTTGGAGAGGATGCGATGAAGGCGGCCAAAATATTAGGAATCGTTTTAACGAAGCGTGGGAATGGCTCGGAATCGGAGACTGCTTTGGCGGGATTTCCGCATCACTCATTGGAGACCTATTTGCCGAAGTTGGTGCGTGCAGGACAGCGGGTTGCCATTTGTGATCAATTGGAGGATCCTAAGCAGACCAAGACAATTGTGAAGCGTGGGGTGACAGAATTGGTGACGCCAGGGGTCTCCTACAACGAGAATATCGTTCAACAGAAATCGAATAACTATTTGGCATCCCTGTTTATCGATAAGCAGAGCATTGGCATCTCTTTTTTGGATATTTCAACGGGTGACTATCTGGTTGCACAGGGCAGTTTTGGCTATATCGATAAATTGCTTCAAGGTTTTAAACCAACGGAAATTATTCTTCCGAAAAAACAATATAAAGAATTTGTGGAGCATTTTGGCTCTTCCTATTATACCTATACGCTAGACGAATGGCCTTATACAGGTGACTATGCAACGGAATGCTTGTTGAAGCATTTCGAAGTCAATTCGATGAAAGGCTTTGGTATAGATCGACTGCCAGTTGGTATCATCGCTGCGGGTGTAGCCCTACATTACTTGAATGAAACGGAGCACCGTAATCTACAGCATATATCGAACATCTCGCGGATCGAGGAGGATCGGTATATGTGGCTGGATCGCTTTACGATTCGGAATCTGGAGTTGATCGGCTCGCAGAATGAAAATGCAACTACGCTTTCGGACGTTTTAGATGAGACCTCCTCACCGATGGGGGCGCGTTTGCTGAAACGCTGGATCGTGATGCCGCTGAAAGATGTAAAGTCGATCAACGAGCGTCTGCAGGTGGTTGAATATTTCCATAAGCACCGCGAATTGCGCGAGCAATTGATCGGCGAGATCAAGCAGGTCGGCGATTTAGAACGTCTGATCAGTAAGATAGGCTTGCAGAAAGCAAACCCACGTGAGATAAGCCAGTTGAAGCGGGCCCTGTACGCGGTAGAGAAATTAAAGACATTATGCGATGTACCGGCATCGGAGTCTTTACGCATTATCTCGGAGCAATTGAATCCTTGCGTTTTGATACGTGAGAAGATTGAGTCGACCATACAAGCCGAACCTCCTGTAGCGCTGAACAAGGGTAATGTAATTGCTGATGGCGTTGATGCGGACTTAGATAAATTGCGTAAGGTGGCTTTTGGAGGTAAGGATTATCTCTTGGAGATCCAAAAGCGCGAATCGGAAGCGACGGGCATTCCATCGTTGAAAATTGCCTTCAATAATGTATTTGGCTATTATTTAGAAGTTACGAATACACATAAAGACAAGGTTCCTGAGGGTTGGATCAGAAAGCAGACTTTAGTGAATGCGGAGCGATACATTACCGAGGAACTTAAAGAATATGAAGAACAGATTCTAGGAGCTGAAGAGAAGATTCAGCAAATAGAAAATAGATTATACCGCGAACTATTAATTTCAATTGCGGAGTATATCAAGCCGATTCAACTGAATGCGCAATTGATTGCGAAACTGGATGTGTTATTGAATTTCGCGACCATCGCGGAGAAGAATTTCTACGTGAAACCGGAAGTCAATAATAGCAAAGCCTTGGATATTAAGGGCGGTAGACATCCCGTTATTGAGAAGAACCTGCCTATTGGTGAGGATTACATTACTAACGATACCTACCTGGATCCGGAGACACAACAGATCATCATTATCACCGGTCCGAACATGGCGGGTAAGTCTGCCTTGTTGAGACAAACGGGATTAATTGTGCTGATGGCTCAAATTGGATCGTTCGTGCCTGCCAAAGAAGCAGAGCTAGGGGTAGTGGATAAAATCTTCACCCGCGTGGGTGCTTCTGACAACCTGTCCTCGGGCGAGTCGACCTTTATGGTGGAAATGAACGAGACAGCGAGCATCATGAACAATCTTTCGGATCGTAGTCTGATCTTATTGGATGAGATTGGTCGTGGCACAAGTACTTACGATGGTATCTCCATTGCATGGGCTATTGCAGAATATTTACATTCGCATCCTGCGGCGCGCGCAAAAACCTTATTCGCAACGCATTATCATGAGCTAAATGAGCTTTGTAACTCCATGCCTCGTATCAAGAATTACAACGTCAGCGTGAAGGAAGTGAACAATAAGGTCATCTTCCTGCGTAAGTTGGTTCCTGGCGGATCGGAGCATAGCTTCGGTATCCACGTAGCCAAGTTAGCTGGTATGCCGCCAAAGCTTATCGGACGTGCGAGTGAGATTTTGAAACGTTTGGAGCAGGAGCGTACCGGTGGAGAGAAAATCAAGGATAGCATGCGGAAGATTCAGAAGCAGGCGTATCAGCTGCAGATGTTTGCGATAGATGATCCAGTATTGGAGAAGATTCGTGATATGCTGAACAATCTTGATGTCAACACCCTGACACCGGTAGAAGCGTTGATGAAGTTGGATGAGATTCAGCGCTTGCTGAAGAATTAAGGAATCGATCGATGGGAAGTATTTTCCAATTTAAGCAGTTTGCGGTAGATCAACAGGATTGCCCCATGCGCATCAATACGGATGGCGTGATTCTGGGCGCTTATGCGTCTGCAGATTCCCCACAGCATATTTTGGATATTGGAACGGGGACCGGTGTGATTGCTTTAATGTTGGCACAGCGCTTTGAAGACGCTACGGTTACCGGGGTAGAGATCGATGAACTAGCCGCGCATACCGCCAAAGTGAATTTTACGGCATCTCCATTCGTAGATCGTTTAGAATTGGTAAACTCCGATATTTTCCTTTGGAATCCCTCAATTAATTACGACCTGATTGTTTCGAATCCACCTTTTTACATCAATTCCCTGCACAACCCCGATGCTAGACGTAAAACGGCCAAACATACGGATGTTGCGTTCTTCGAAGGTTTATTACGCTTCGTCGCATTACATTTAAAGAGTACTGGGAAACTGCAGATAATCGTTCCTGTGGAGCTTAAAGACTTTCTGGTCAGCATGGCAGCAACTCAGGGTTTACATTTGCTAGAGGAGCTTAAAATACGTTCATTCGACGACGCAGAGCCCATTCGCTTAATCTTAAGCTTCGCGAAAACGCAGATAATAGAAATTTCATCGGAAGATTTTGTGATCTACAGGAATCGGGGCGAGCATTCAGATGCCTATAGACAATTATTAAAACCCTTCTTTTTAGCTTTTTAGAAATGAAGATAGGACTGATATCGGATACACATAGCTACTTGGACCAAGCGGTATTTACCTACTTTGAGCATTGCGATGAGATTTGGCATGCTGGTGATTTCGGAAGTATGGAGGTCATTGAACAACTGCGTGATTTTAAGCCCTTGCGTGGCGTATTTGGTAATATAGACGATAAGGCTATTCGACTAGAATATCCAGAAAACTTGCGCTTCCACTGTGAGGGTGTTGATGTTTGGATGACGCATATCGGTGGTTATCCAGGGAAATATTCGCCTTTGGTTCGTGAGGAGATCAAGAAAAACCCGCCCAAGCTTTTTATATGCGGACATTCCCATATTCTGAAGGTTCAATTTGATCAGAAACTAGGTTTATTGCATCTCAATCCGGGTGCTGCCGGGAAACAAGGCTGGCATCAAGTCAGAACACTGATGCGCTTTGACATTAATGGCGATAAGATTGAAAATTTGGAAGTGATTGAGCTGAATCCGCGTTATTAGACCTATAAGCTATCGCGGACTTCAATTAAGAAACTCTTTAGTTTTTCTAGGGAATCTACCACACGTTGGTTTTCTTTCGCTTCGTTCTTGTTGCTACGTAAGAAGTCGCGCGCACCTTGAAGGGTGTACCCTTTATCTTTTACTAAGTTAAAGATGATCTTGAGATTAGAGATATCATTCTGCGTGAACAGGCGATTTCCTTTTTTGTTCTTCTTAGGTTGTAGGATATCGAACTCACGCTCATAGAATCGGATTTGTGAAGCATTAACACCGAACATTTCGGTTACCTCTCCCATTGTATAATACAATTTATTAATTTCTCGATCTTTATAAGGCATGTGTTTCCGCGTTGATGATATTAACAAATATACAACCTAGTTTTGAAAATCAAAAAAAGCGAGCCTTTTATAAAGTTGGTACCTATTTTGTAAATTTAACAGCATGAAAGGTAAGGTGATTGTCAGCAGCTTTTGGACTCGTTTTTTTTCCTTCGGAAAAGCACAGGCCATTACGATATTCCCCTTCATCTTTCTGCGCTATCGTATCGATAAAGCGGATAAAATCCTTATAAACCACGAAAGGATACATATTATCCAAGCCCTCGAGCTGCTCGTCATCCCTTTCTATATCTGGTATCTCAGCGAGTTCTTATATCGCTATATTCAACATCGAGACTTTAATACTGCGTATTTCCATATCTCCTTTGAACGTGAGGCTTATAGCAATCAGCACGATATGAACTACCTGAAGAAAAGGAAGCGATTTGGGTTTTTGGCATATTGGCACTAGATATTAGAGAATAGACATTAGATTTTAGACTTTTCCGGTATGGTTTATTTTTTTTACAGGAAAGGAGGGGGCAAGGGGGGATTGTCTTGAACCAGGAAAGGAAGGATGCAAAGATTGACAGGATCCTGCTAATCCTTATATCCTTTTTTTCCTGGTTAAAAACAAACTATCCTTCCTTTCAAAACAAACTACTCCTTCAAATATTGACACCCTTCTACTGTCTTAAATCTAATGTCTTTAATCTTATATCTAATCTAAAATCTAAAACCTAAACGGCGAAACCGGCAATCCTCTGCTGTTAAACAAATTTGGCATAGCTGTCTCGGAGAATCCGAACTTGACAGACACTGGGTTTTTCACTTCTTTGGATTGTACAATCAGCTTATCGCCTTTAATGGTTCCCTTTGCGGGGTAATATTTATTGTCGGCGCCGGCGATTTCCAGTTCGGTGATATCACCCTTGGATTTAAGACCGCCTTCGGCGTAGTAGAAGGATACCTCGATTTGATTCCCTTTGATTTCGTGGGATTTGTATATCGGTGATTTATAGTTTTTGATGGGTTTGTCGTAGACTTCTGCTAATGTCATATCAGATAGGCGTTTTGCAACCTCTTTCTTTTGGTTGGGGTGAATGTTCTTGACATCGTCGACTAAGTCCGTGATGACAACCATTCCAGTTTTTTGGAGTTCGAGGGCAGTTTTTGATTGCAGTTCGCGCAATAGTGCACCTTTTGGTTCACCCTTACTATTGTATGCGTATGGTGCGATCTGAACAAAGTAGAAAGGGAAGTCGTTGTTCCATGCATTTCTCCAGGCGGTTACTAAAGCTTTCATAAGTTTGTCATAGCTAGGGTAGTACCCGACGTTACTTTCGCCCTGGTACCAATACGCTGCAGTCAGGTTGTATCCGGCATAAGGATGGATCATGCTGTTCCATAAAACGCCACCTTCGTGCGGACGATAGGGGTTTACATCCTGCATTTTCGCATATTTCAGTAGAAAAGGGTCATTGACGATCAGGTGGTTTGGCGTCCATACTTCAGCACCCGTTCCACCCCAGCTGGCATTGATGACACCAATTGGGACATTTAATTCCTTATTTAGTTCCTTGGCGATAAAGTATCCGATAGCGGAGAAAGGTTTCAATGTTTCAGCGCTCAGGGTAGTCCAGCTATTGTTGATATCCTCTTGCGGATAATTTGCTGCGATGCGGCTTACTTGTAATAAACGGATATTGGGATTATTGGCCGTCGGCAGCTCGTCCATGATTTCTTTGAGGTTTTGATTCCCGCCCCATTCCATATTAGATTGTCCTGAACATAGGAATACATCACCCAATAGAATATCGTTAAGGCTGATGGTCTCATTATTCGAGATTATTTTTACTTGGTATGGTCCGCCAGCTTGCCCTGCTGGAAGTTTAACCGTCCATTTGCCGTTGTAATCTACTTTAGTCGATACAGTATCTTTAAACCATGATCCGATGACTTTAACAGGTCGATTCGCACCTCCCCATCCCCAGAAATTGATTTCTGTATTACGTTGAAGAACCATGTGGTCGGATAGGAAATGTGGTAAGCGAAGTTGTGCTACAGCAGTTTGCAACATGGCAATGCTGGCAATGAAGCCTAGCGTTAGTGATTTTAGTTTCATTGGGTTTGATATAGGTTTAAGTTATAAAAGTAAGAAAAGTTAGGGATTAGCCATCCTGTGCTATCAGGATATTCTTAAGGTCACGGCTATTGGGAAATCAGTTGATTCAATGTGTGGGAAAGTGGCGTGCAGGAAAAGCTTCTAAAACAACAAAGCCGTCTGAATAGACGGCTTTGTAATATTTTATGCTTCTTGCTTATTTGACTAGCTTCAAGAAGGTAGATACTTTTTCTTTCAATTGTCTTCTGTCAACAATAAAGTCTAAGAATCCGTGCTCTAATACGAACTCTGAAGTTTGGAATCCTTTTGGAAGATCTTTTTTGATGGTTTCTTTGATGACGCGTGGTCCTGCGAAACCGATTAATGCGCCAGGTTCTGCGATATTGATATCACCTAACATGGCGTATGATGCGGTTACACCTCCTGTTGTTGGGTCTGTTAATAAACAGATGTAAGGAAGTTTAGCCTGCGCTAATAAAGCTAGTTTTGCTGATGTTTTCGCCATTTGCATCAATGAGAATGCGGCTTCCATCATACGTGCGCCACCTGATTTCGAAATCAACATAAACGGTAATTTATGCTCGATACAATAATCAATAGAGCGTGCTATTTTCTCACCTACTACAGATCCCATAGACCCCCCGATGAAGGAGAAGTCCATACAAGCAACAACAATCTCTTGTCCGTCTAATTTACCTACAGCAGAGCGCAAAGCGTCGTTAAGTCCTGTTTTCGCTTGGCTTTCAACAAGACGGTCTTTGTAAGGTTTTGAATCGACGAAGTTTAAAGGGTCACCAGCTTTAAGATTAGGGAAAAGCTCTGTGTACTCGTTGTTGTCAAATAATATAGAGAAATAGGCGGTAGAACCTATACGGATATGGTAATCGCAGTAATGGCAGACAAACTTGTTTTCTACCTGCTCAACGTTTAAAAGGGGCTTTTTGCAATTGGGACATTTGTTCCACATGCCATCAGGAGCCTCTTTTTTGTTTTCTGTAGCAGTATGAATTCCTGCTTTGTTTCGTTTAAACCAACTCATAGACTATTGTTAATCGGATTACAAATAAACAAAAAATATCTAATATGTAGAGGGTGAAATCGAAATGAAGGATGGTGTGGGTAGGTAATAAATAAAAAATGGGTAAGCCCCCTTTATCGCACCGCTCAACCAAATACCCTTGCTTTGTTCCCAACCTGGGGGAGTCAATGGGAGCTGGTCGTAAAGGACTTACCCACGGCAAAATTAACAAATTTTTAATGTTTCCGAAAACATATTTGCAATGCCGACTTATCCTGCTGACTGTCAGTCAGGAAAAATTACATTTTATCGTTATGATACTCGCCTTTGAGGGCATAATATCCAAATATTCCCAAGCCACAGGATATAATCGGTGTCAGGATAAACAGAATAATAATGCCGAAAACAACATCTTCTTGATGTCCGGATACAATTTTAGGGATACCAAATTTGGCGATACAGAAATATGCGGTTAGAATTGCAAGGACGATCCAAACGATTCCTAATAGTTTTTTTAGTGCTTCCATGTTAATCAAGATCTTTAGCTACCATGTTTTTGTTAATATACAATGCTCCAATAATAAAGCAGACTGCCGATATTATGATCGGATACCACAAGCCTTCTAAATAGAACGTTGGGTTATTTGATAGTTTGGCGTTGCTCGCTAAGTAGGTTGAAACCGCCGGCAACAGGCCACCAAATATTCCGTTTCCGATATGGTATGGCAAAGACATCGAGGTATAGCGGATTTTTACCGGGAATATTTCCACCAAAAAGGCGGCAATTGGTCCATACACCAAAGTGATGTAGATAACTTGGATAAAGATCAGGAATATCAGATAGAAATAATTTGCCCCTTCGATGTGGACTGTGTTTTTAACAACCGTATTGACGCCTTCGCTGTTTTTGCGCTCCACGCCATCCTCGAAGAAGTGCGCTATTTCGGTTGATTTTAATACGGTTCCATCGCTATAGGTCGTTACGCTTGTTGTTGTTTTATCGTATCCTCCTTCCGTCGGTACTTCAACTGGCTCTGACTTTGTCGGTGCGGCAAGTTCTGTTTTGTTTTGCAGATTGGTGACCTGATACATGGCTTCATAAATAGGACGATAGGTCAAGACGGCGAGCAACATTCCTGTTAGCATGACCCATTTTCGACCTACACGGTCAGAAAGCTTACCAAAGACGACAAAGAAAGGTGTAGCAAACAGAAGCGCAATGCCCAGTATCATATCTGCTTGGTCAGAATCCAAGTTCATGACTGTCTTCATATAGCTCATGGAGTAGAATTGGCCGGTGTACCATACGACACCTTGGCCCATCGCTGCACCAAATAGAGCGAGTAATACGAATTTAAGGTTGTATTTGTTACCAAAGCTTTCTTGAAGCGGGTTTTTGGATGTTTTACCTTCTGATTTCGCTTTTTGGAATTCGGGAGATTCATCCATGTTTTTCCGGATCAGGTAAGACACATAAACCATCAGGATGGATAGTAAAAATGGAACACGCCATCCCCAGGTGTCAAACTGCTCCTCACTAAGGAATGCGCGAGTAACCAGAATTACGACGAGGGATATAAAGAGTCCGAAAGTGGCGGTTGTTTGTATCCATGAGGTCCAATAGCCCCTTTCACCTTTAGGAGCATGCTCTGCAACATAGGTTGCTGCCCCTCCATACTCTCCGCCTAGTGCGAGCCCTTGTAATAGTCTCAGAACGAGTACAATGGCGGGTGCAAAGTAGCCTATGCTGTCGTAGCTGGGGATACATCCGATGAGGAAGGTGGCACCGCCCATGAGCACCAAAGTAACCATAAAGGTATATTTACGTCCGATCATATCGCCGAGCCTACCAAAGAATAGTGCACCAAATGGTCGCACGACAAATCCGGCGGCAAAGGTAGCGAGCGTGGATAAGAACGCTGCTGTGGGGTTGTCTGATGGGAAAAACTTCGTCGAGATGACGATGGATAAACTTCCGAAAATGAAAAAGTCATACCACTCGATGAGTGTTCCTAAGGAGGAGGCGCCGATGACTTTCCAGATTCCTTTCTTACTTACTTGTTCTTGCATTTTAGTTTAGGTTTATTAGGTATTATTCGTTGTTAGTTGTTTTTGTAGACTTTTCCGGGGAGAGCGACGATGTGTCCGGCCATTTCCATTTCGAGTAGCACGATTGCGAGTTTGCTTTGCGGCCAGTCGCTGTGGAAGCCAATCTCATCGACACTTGCTTCATCGCTTTCGCGTAGAAACTCATGAACGATACGTTGATCGTCGGAGAGGTCGGGCATTAAAGAAAGCTGTATGCCTTTTTCCTTCTTGCCATTGTCGATATCATGCCATTGCATTAAATCGAGCAGGTCCAGACTATTTCGTATAAGGTGTGCCTGGTTATTTTTGATGAGCAGGTTGCATCCTGCGGAATACAATTGATCTACGGCTCCCGGATAAGCACAGACATCACGATTGTAGTCGTTTGCCAAGCCTGCAGTGATTAGGGCTCCACCTTTTTCTCCTGCTTCCACTACGACCGTCACATCCGCCATGCCCGCAATAATGCGATTGCGCATGGGGAAGTTGTTTTTGTCGGGAATAGTATTGAAGGTAAATTCGGTTAGTAAGGCGCCGTTATTGATGATTTCACGGGAAACATCGCGGTGATGTGCGGGGTAGATTCGACTTAAGCCATGTCCAAGTACCGCTATATTGCTAATATTGCGTTGTACAATGCCTAGATGTGCCATGACATCAACACCCATCGCTAGTCCGCTTACGACCAGAACATCGAGATCTCTAATACCCTCTAATAGTTCGTCTATGATGCGCTTTCCATAGTGTGTGGCATTTCTAGTTCCGACGATGCTGATTACTTTCTGGTTGTTGTAATCTGCATTTCCATAGCTGTAGATCACGAGCGGGGCATCATCACAGTGTCTTAAGCGTTGCGGATAGGCTTTGTCTTCTAACCAAAGTAAATCAATGCCGTGTTTTTCAATGTGATGAAGTTCTTCCTCGGCCTCTTGAAAACATGCCTTCGACTGGATTTGTTGAATGATAGAACTACTAAGTCCGGGAATAGATTTAAGTTCTTGGGTTGAGCTTGCGAAAAGGTCTGCTACATTGCCGAAATAAGCCAACAATAGTCGGCTATATTTAGGGCCTATGCCCTTAATTTTGGTCAAAGCAATCTTTTCTATTGCACTCATAAACGGTTAGTTCCGTTAAAGATAATTAATCAGGTTCCCTTCTGCAAGCCTCTTATTGAATTTTATAGTTAACTTTGTTTTGGATTAAATAGTTGATTATGGAGTTACAAGAGCCCTTTGATGTTGAAGTAGGAGAGATTACTTACTCGGTTTTTCCGGATGAGAAAGACACTTATACGGTTTTTAAAGATGGGAAAGAGTATGTGCAGATTATTAAGGATACTGACACCACTTGGTTGAAGCTAAACCCAGAGACAGGATTGCCGATGTTTGGTATGGACGAGGAGATTAATCTGATCGGAACAGCGATTAGCAAAAATTTAGGGTAGTTTTTTGAGCTCAATCTTGCAGCTTTTTATTAATTCCATTGTTCTTTCTGGAACACCTGATCTATGGGAAACGTCTTTGATTAAATCAAGTTTCTTTTCAATATAGATTCCTGACAATAGCTGCGGAGTCTTATTTTGATTATGCTTGGATTTATTAATTTTCATTTCGTACAATATCTAAGTTTATATCTAAAGGTATCTCAAACGTCTTTTCCTTCATATTTAAATTTGAACAAAAAGACGTTAAGTAATTTTTAAGAAAAAACTTTTATTATACTTTGTGAAAATCAGAAGTTTTAAAACAACTTACATTGGAACATAGACTACATACTTTGTATCAAAGAACTCGTCTTTAAAATATGTAGATAGTGGGTGTAATTCTGCCTTTACTCTGGCTTCTTTGATCTCTTCTTTCAAGTCTCCACCTTTTAGATATAATATTCCGTTCGGAATACCATTCTTATCCTGTTTTTCGAATTTATTTCTGATCCAAGGTATAAACTCAGCAAGTCTTGTAACTGCTCTGGAAACCACGAAATCATATTTATAATCGATTTGTTCAGCGCGCATATGGTCAGCTTCCACATTGGTTAACCCGATAGCTTCAGCCACGCCACGTACAACCTTTATTTTCTTACCTATCGAATCGACTAAGTGAAACTGCACATGCGGAAACATGATAGCTAAAGGAATCCCTGGGAAGCCTCCGCCTGTACCCACATCTAGAATGCGCGTTCCAGGGGTAAATTCAGTGACAAACTTGGCTATACCTAGTGAATGCAGTACATGCTTTAGATATAAGCTTTCAATATCTTTTCTGGAAACAACATTGATTTGATCATTCCAGAATGGGTATACTTCCGCGAGCTTAGCGAATTGTTCTTTTTGAGTTTCAGTAAGGTTTGGAAAATGCTGATAGATTATGTCGACTGTTGGATTCACGTTATTTCAATTTGGTTATTATTTCCAACTTACCTGTTGCTTTGAACGATTGAACAGGCCGTTGAAACATATGTAAAAATAATAATATATATCAAGTATTGGGAGCCATATCAAGATGTCTAATACGGCTAGTTTCTTGTAGATAGGATAGAATACGAGGAACTGGCAGATCAGACGAAGTAGGTATGCACTTAGACTGATATACCATAAACTCGGAAATACAGCAAGACACACAAATAGAGCAATATAAAACAAAAGCGCAGTAATCAGTTGGGTCGCCAGCATACGCTTATGCCTTCCCTTGTAAAGTACCGACGCGCCTGCGTGTCTAGCTTTCTGCTTGTAATAGCTTTTCCATGTTAATTTCGGCGCAGAATAAATATGCGCGTCCGGGTGTATGGCAATTTCTACGTTGGATTTCGTCGCATTCTGGTTGACAAACAAATCATCGTCGCCAGACTTGATATGCATATGTGCATTGAAGCCCTTGCCTTTGAAAAATAAAGCTTTCAAATACGCTAAGTTCCTTCCTACGCCCATATAGGCATCCTTTTTCAAGGCATAAGAAAGATAGCTCATTGCTGTATGCGTGGTTTCAAAACGAATGAGTTTATTCAGGAAACCTTTATGTTTAAAGTATGGTGAATAGCCCAATACGACTTCTTTCTTATTCTTGAAGGCGCCTGCCATCTCTTTTATCCAATTGGGACTGTTCGGCTGGCAATCTGCATCACACATGAGTAAAGTTTCATGTTTAGCACCTTTGATTCCTATCGTCAGAGCAAACTTCTTGCTGTGTTTCAATTGCACATGTTCTTTGATCTCTACGACCCGCAATTGCGGATATTGTTCACATAAATCCTTTAATACCCA
Organism: Sphingobacterium sp. UBA6645; assembly: GCF_002455685.1. Taxonomy (NCBI): domain Bacteria; kingdom Pseudomonadati; phylum Bacteroidota; class Sphingobacteriia; order Sphingobacteriales; family Sphingobacteriaceae; genus Sphingobacterium; species Sphingobacterium sp. UBA6645. The sequence continues at coordinate 18,475 of NZ_DKLH01000043.1, read as the reverse complement.
TTTGGTGTCATCTTCAGAGCAATCATTCACTACGATGACCTCAAAATCAGGATAATCTTGCTCCAGAATGCTGGGTAGATATTCTTTGAGATTCTCTTGCTCATTATGCGCACAGATGATGACCGATACGGCCGGATATTCTTCTTGCTCTTGATAAGATTTTACAGTATACCGAGCTAATTTGCTGTAGACAAATAGAATGAAGTATAACTGAAATAATAGAAGGATTGCTAAAATTCCGAAAGGAAAGTAGCTCATTATGATGTTTATGTACAGTTCGGTGTCCATAGAATTGGGGCAAAGATACGGTATATCCGTGCAATTCTGTCGACTGTATGTTAATAAATGCGAATTAAATGAGGCAAATGCGCCACGCTCGAAATTTTATAGTATTTTTGCGCTTGATTAAGGATTAGTATGAAATTTACGCTTCAAGCACAAGATAAACTCTCGAGAGCCAGGGCAGGAGAGATCGAGACCGCCCATGGAACAATAAAAACACCGATTTTCATGCCAGTTGGTACAGCTGGAACCGTCAAAGCCGTGCATCAGCATGAGCTCGTGAATGATATTCAAGCGCAGATTATCTTGGGGAATACTTACCATTTGTATTTACGCCCGGGATTAGATGTGTTGAATAAGGCAGGAGGTTTACATAAGTTCATTAACTGGGACAGACCAATTCTAACAGATTCTGGTGGCTATCAAGTTTACTCATTAACTGAAGTTCGTAAAATCCGCGAGGAGGGTGTTACTTTCCGATCGCACATCGACGGCTCAAAACATTTATTCACTCCGGAGAATGTGATGGATACTCAGCGCGTAATTGGGGCTGATATCATCATGGCTTTTGATGAATGTACGCCTTATCCATGCGACTATCGCTATGCTCGTCGTTCGCTAGATATGACGCATCGCTGGTTGAAACGTTGTTGCGATCGCTTTGATTCAACGGAACCATTGTATGGTTATGATCAGACGCTTTTCCCAATTGTTCAAGGTTCGGTATATAAAGATCTTCGTGAGAAGTCTGCAGAAACCATTGCTTCTTTCAATAGAGAAGGAAATGCAATCGGCGGACTTTCGGTAGGTGAGCCTGCAGAAGAAATGTATGCCATGACTGAAGTCGTAACGAATATCCTACCTAAAGAAAAACCACGATATTTAATGGGCGTCGGAACTCCTGTGAATATCCTGGAGAATATTGCGTTGGGTATTGACATGTTCGACTGCGTTATGCCTACTAGAAATGCCCGTAATGGTATGTTATTTACTCAGAACGGTATCATCAATATCAAAAACGAGAAGTGGAAAGACGATTTTAGTCCGATTGAAGCAGAAAGTGATTTATTAGTCGATCAGATTCATACCAAAGCATACCTTCGCCATTTAATCCGTTCTCAAGAAATCTTAGGAGCGCAGATTGCTTCGCTTCATAACTTGCATTTCTACCTATGGTTAGTCAATCAAGCGCGTGAGAAAATCATTGATGGCACGTTCTATGATTGGAAAAATAAAATGGTTAAGATCTTAGGCCAACGCTTGTAATATTGAAATGAACATCATCGATCGTTATATCATAAAAAAGTATCTGTCAACATTTGCGTTTACAGTAGCCATCTTTTGTGTGGTTATTGTGATCTTCGATGTTTCAGAGAAGATTGATGATTTCAACAAGTATAAGGCCCCTATGTCGCGCGTATTTCTTGAATACTACGCACTCGGCAGCTTGCCTTTCTTTATCAATATGCTTACGCCGCTGTTCAATTTCATTGCCGTAATCTTCTTTACATCGAAGATGGCGGATCAAACAGAGATTGTTCCAATCCTAAGTGGTGGCATGAGCTTTAACCGCATGCTTCGTCCGTACATGTTTTGCGCGGGGATAATCTTTGCGCTGACATTAGTCTCCAATATCTACATTATTCCATTTACCAACACGATCAAAGTAAATTTTGAGAATGTCTATGTCAAGCCTGATAAGGTCAGCACCTCGTCTACCTCGACCCACATGCAAATCGATTCAAATACCTACGTTTATATGGGTTCTTTTGATACGCAGGGTAAGGTGGGCTATAACTTCTCGCTCGAACGATTCGATGGTGATAAAATGGTTGAGAAACTGATGGCTGATCGGATATCTTGGGATTCTGTTGCTAACAAATGGAGCGTCCATGCTTATACCAATCGTGTGATTGATGGCTTTAAGGAAACGATGGAGTCCGGAGAGAAAAGAGATACCACATTAGACATGCGACCTCAGGATTTCGAAGTGTATGAAAATATCTTCACAACGATGAATCAACTCGACTTGGAAGAGCGTATCGCCAAAGAAGAGATTCGAGGCACTGGAATGATGAACGACCTCTTGTTGGAGAAATATAAACGACTTATCAACCCTTTTTCAGCGTTTATTCTTACACTTATCGGTGTTTCCCTTTCTTCAAAGAAGGTGAGAGGTGGTATTGGACTAAGCTTAGGACTTGGTATCGGGTTGAGCTGTATTTATATCGTTCTAGAGCGTTTCTCCAGTATGTTCTCCTTGAAGGGGGGGCTAGATCCACTAATTTCCGTATTAATACCAAACGTTATTTTCTTATTATTGAGCTTTTATCTACTGAAAAAAGCCCCTAAATAGTTTCTTCGTACATGTCAAAATTGGCAATCAATCGCAATATCCTGATATTGCATTTCACTGTGTTGATTTGGGGATTCACCGGTGTACTAGGTGAATTGATTTCTGTATCCGCGATGCACCTCGTTTGGTACAGGGTACTCATTGCTGCCATCTCCTTATGGGTTTACTTTTTGATAGCGAAGAAGCCTATTCTAGTTTCCAAATCACAATTGATTCAATATCTAGCCGTAGGCATGCTTGTGGGACTGCATTGGGTGCTGTTCTTTCATGCGATAAAGATCTCCACCGTTTCCGTCACGCTGGTCACCTTGTCATCCGTTACGCTCTTTACAGCAATTCTCGAACCTGTCATTAATCGGAAGAAGATATCGATTGCCGATATACTCATCGGGCTGGTTATTATTTTCGGAATCTACCTCATCTTTAAATTTGAATTCCAATACTTTTGGGGGATAGTCTATGGGCTATCTTGTGCCTTTTGTGCAAGTATATTTTCCATCTTCAATGCGCGTATGGTAAAAAAGGGGAGTCCTACGTCCATTACTTTTTATGAAATGATTGGCGCATGGATTGGGGTTTCCATGATCTTGCTTATATCGGGACAGTTTGACGAGCAGATGATCTTAAGTCAATCAGATTTAATGTATCTATTAGTCCTTGGTGTTGGATGTACTGCAATAGCTTATGTTCTAGGAGTTGCGGTGATGAGGGAGCTATCCGCCTTCACAGTAGCACTAACCACCAATATGGAACCTGTTTATGGGATAATTCTTGCTTTACTGATCTTTGGGCAAAAAGAAGCGATGAGTACTGGGTTTTACTTCGGGGCAATTATTGTTCTTGTAGCGGTGTTTATTTATCCTTATCTTAAAACAAAGTTAAAGTTCTAAACGTCGATTCCTCTTCATTTTTACCAATCCTTTCAAGAATTTTGATGAAATAGGGCGATGCGCTCGGAAAATTTAAGCCGGAGCTCCCGATATATTCTACTGCCTTTTAAATTATTTAATTTTTCTTAACCAATGTAAGTGTCGATGTAATACTACAATTAGTTAATAATATCCTATCGCTTACTCTACGAAATCGATTTCGTAATCTTTTCTTCTTGTCGGGTAAGTGATTTCACTGTATCTTTTTCAAAAAATTTACAAGAGTTATTTTTTAAGGTTAAAAAAATAAGTAAAGACTACCTTGTAAATTTAAAAATGCTAGTGTTGCTGGATTTACGCTGGATTATCAAAATGACTTGCGTCATTTTTCCGCACTTAATATTTTCAACAAATAATTTCCAGTGAATTAATAACACTATTATTACCATCACTCGCTAAAACTTGCACGAAAGTTCCAATTAGTTTAGGAGAGTTTAAAAATGCAAACTATAAAAACGGTTAATTTTTAAATCAACGGTTTTTATTCAATAGAATCTCTAACTATTAATGTTCAAAACGAGAAATGAGGCTGCTTTTCACACAAGCAGCCTCTCTTTCTTTATGCTTTTACCGTTCTGTCATCTCTGAATAAATATTCCATTGATTTTGGTATTGTATCACCAAGATGTTCGATTAAATCGTAACTTTGTACCTTTACAAAAAGCTGAAATAATAAGTTGCCGAGAGGGTAACGAATCAATAGAATAATATGGCAAATATCGTAGCAATTGTTGGAAGACCGAATGTTGGTAAATCTACCTTATACAATCGATTAACAGAAAGTCGTAAGGCTATCGTGGATGACTTCAGTGGAGTAACCCGCGATCGTCATTATGGACAAGCCGAGTGGATCGGCAAGAAATTTACAGTAATAGATACTGGTGGTTTTGTACATGGTTCAGACGACGTATTCGAAGCGGCAATTCGTGAGCAGGTTCATATCGCTATCGAAGAAGCTTCTGTCATCTTGTTTGTCGTTGATGTAACAACAGGTGTAACAGACTTAGATGATGAGATTGCCGATATCCTACGCCGTAGTAAAAAGCCGGTATACATTGTCGCTAACAAAGTAGACAGTGCGAAGCAGGCGAATGACTCGGCAGAGTTCTATTCGTTCGGACTTGGCGAACCTTATGATATCTCATCAATGACCGGATCCGGAACGGGTGAGTTATTAGACGAGGTGGTTAGCCATTTCGAATTGGAAGACGAAGAAGAATCCACGCTACCTAAGTTTACAATCGTTGGTCGTCCAAACGTGGGAAAATCCTCGCTAACAAATGCGCTATTAGGTAAGGAGCGTAACATCGTTACGCCAATCGCTGGTACTACACGTGATGCCATCCGCATCCATTACAATCAGTTCGGACATGAATTCTTGTTAGTGGATACTGCAGGTCTTCGCCGTAAGTCGAAGGTGAATGAGAACATCGAGTTCTACTCCGTAATGCGTACAATCAAGGCCTTAGAGGATTCTGATGTTGTTATCTTGATGATTGATGCCAAGGACGGTATTGAAGCACAAGATATCAATATCTTTCACCTGGCAGAGAAAAACAAAAAAGGTATTGTGATTCTTGTTAACAAATGGGATACCATTGAGAAAGATCATAAAACAGCGAAGCAATTCGAAGACACCATCCGTAAGAAGATTGCTCCATTCTCCGACGTCCCTATCTTATTTACTTCCGTAACAGAGAAGCAACGTATCTTCAAGACTGTTGAAACGGCGATGGAAGTGTATAATAATAAGACGAAAAAAATCCCTACGTCGAAACTAAACGACGTGATGTTGGATATCATTGAAAACTTTCCTCCACCATCCACAAAAGGGAAATATATTAAGATTAAGTATGTAACACAGTTGCCAGGCAGATCTCCAATGTTTGCTTTCTTCTGTAATCTTCCTCAGTATATCAAAGATCCATATAAGCGTTTCGTTGAAAACAAACTGCGCGAGAACTTTGATTTCTCAGGAGTTCCTATTCAAATATTCTTTAGACAAAAATAAGCTACCGCCAATCGTATGCAGCACAACTTAGTATTGTACAATACCCTGACTCGTAAAAAGGAGAAATTCGAACCTATACACCCCAACTTGGTTGGTATGTATGTTTGTGGTCCAACTGTTTACAGTGATGTACATTTAGGGAACTGTAGAACCTTCGTGTCGTTTGATCTTATCTTTCGCTACCTGCTTCATCTAGGGTATAAGGTGCGTTATGTACGCAATATCACAGATGCGGGACACTTAGAAGGAGACAATGACGAGGGCGATGATAAGTTTGCAAAGAAGGCGAAATTAGAGCAGCTGGAACCCATGGAAATTGTACAAAAGTACACCATAGGCTTTCATGATGTTTTGCGCTTATTCAATACCATACCACCGAGCATTGAACCAACGGCAACGGGACATATTTCCGAGCAGATCGAAATGGTTCAACAGATCATAGCAAACGGATATGCTTATGAGGTGGATGGCACAGTTTATTTTGATGTAGAAAAATACGTTAAAGAACATAACTATACGATCCTAACGAATCGTAATCTAGAAGATCTGTTAAATAACACGCGCGAGTTGGGCGGACAAGATGAGAAGCGCGGTCGTCTAGACTTTGCATTATGGATTAAGGCTAAACCAGAACATATTATGCGCTGGCCATCGCCTTGGGGCATAGGGTTCCCCGGTTGGCATATCGAATGTTCCGCCATGAGCAGAAAATACTTAGGCGATCAGTTCGATATCCATGGCGGCGGAATGGACTTAGCGGCTACTCACCATACCAATGAAATCGCACAATCGCAAGCTTGTAACCACACGACTCCAGCGAAATACTGGATGCATACCAATATGCTTACTGTCAATGGAGCGAGAATGTCGAAATCCGCAGGGAATGGCTTCTTGCCGGGCGAGCTGTTTACAGGAGATCATCCTCTATTGAATAGAGGCTATTCGCCGATGGCAGTGCGCTTTTTTATGCTGCAAGCCCATTACAGAAGCACTTTAGATTTTTCAAACGAAGCTTTGGACGCTGCTGATAAAGGATTTAAGCGCCTAATGACGGCGATCAGCTTGCTCGATAAGATTACGGTATCCGCTAAATCTAACTTTGCAGATCTAAAAGCAATTAAAGAGAAATGCTACGCCGCGATGGACGATGACTTCAACAGCCCGGTACTTATTGCGGAGTTATTTGAAGTGGTTCGTATCATCAACTCGATTTACGATGGTAAGCTAACAATCAACCAGGCTGATCTGGAAGACTTAAAAAGCTTTATTCACGCCTTCGTATTCGACATCCTAGGGTTGAAGGATGATCAATTAGAAAACACAGACAACGTCGATGATTTGATGCAAATCATCATTGACTTGCGTAACGACGCTAAGAAAAATAAAGACTTTGTTACCTCAGATCGTATCCGCGAACATCTATCTGCTATCGGTATTCAGTTGAAGGACAGCAAGGATGGAACACTTTGGAATAAGATTTGATTAGTAAGGTAAAATTTGTACAATGATTAAAAAAAAGGCCTTTACTGTATTAACAACTGCATTAATAGCCTTATCAAGTTATGGTCAATTACCAGACAAGATAGGCGGACTGTTAACAGTAGATAGAACGGCAGCAAATCTTTCAAAAACTGAAAATCCACATACCGGATTAAAATACATGGTAGACAAACAGTCTACTTTCTTCGTGCCATCACCGGTAAACGCGGTAAACTATTTAGATAATCGTCCGAATATTCCAGATGTATTGACCTGGAACCCCAACTTCGTATTGGTATCCCGAAGCTTAGATTGGGGCGTAACGTCAGGACCTTTAGAGTTTCAAAAAGTAGGCGCCATCAAACGCTACGGCCAGTACTTAACCGTATGGAGAAGAGATAAAAAAGGAAACTGGAAAGCGCATATCCGTGCGGAAGTAGAAAACTTCGGAAAGGGCAAAGCAAGCCCATTAGAATATTACGAGCCGGATGATAAGGCTTATCTTAAGCATCGCTCGGATAAGCGATTGGCACAGCGTGAAGAAGTCGTTCTACAAACGGACGAATTGTTCTCCACAATCTTAAAAGCGGACACCAGAACGGGCTATAACGAGTTTATGGCAGATGACGCACGCTTTTACTTTCCTTGGCAATCAGAAATCGAAGGCAGAGACAAAATATTAGCATTCCTGAAGAAAGAACGTATTGAGATCGATACGGACCCTACTGGGGTAGGACGAGCGTATAGCGGTGAATTTGCCTATACGAACGGAACGGCAACAGTCGGCATGAAAGATAATGTCGTTAAGTTTAATTATGTGCGTATCTGGCAATTGAAAGAAGACTTCCAGTGGAAGGTGATCTTAGAAATGATGTTCGAGAGATAATTGACAAAAGAGACATAAAAAGAAAAGCGAACCAATCGGTTCGCTTTTTCTTTTTATCTATTAGCCGTCTACTTCGCGGCGATATCATTATCGGTAGGAGTAAGCCATACTTTTAGTTCTTCACATTGCTGGAAATCATCGCTCACGTGTACAAAAGTTGCTTTGGTCTTTTTCTCAAACCACTCGCTCAGCTTTCTACGGGTCTTATCCTCTTGAGCAGCCTCTTGTATCTTGGCAAAATCTTGCTCCAAGCTTGCTTTATGTGGGGGAATACGGGTTTTTAAGTAATTGAACTTGTAAGCCACTTGTCCTGTTCTATCCGTAAATTGGAACGGCTTCGAGTATTCTCCAGGTTGTAATGGATCAATCGCTACGAACAATTCCTTCTCTAACATATCCACCGGGATAAGTGTCGTTCTGGATTGCGACTGTTCATTGATTACCATACCCCCGTTAAATTTTGTCTCTTTATTATCAGAGTATAACGAAGCAGCTGTATGGAATGGAAGTTTCCCTGAAGATACTTTATCATAGATACTATCGATCTTCGCTTTCGTGCGCTCTAAGCTCGCTGCGGTTGGCTTAGTTTTGATCAAGACGTGTCTTACATTCACCTCCTCACCACGGCGCTCTAGCACCTGTAGGAAGTGAAATCCGAACTGTGTCTCAAACACCGGTGAAACTTCACCTTCTTTTAATTTGAAAGCCATTGCCGAGAATTCTTTTACATAGGCATCACGTGTTGCGAAACCTAACTCACCACCGTAAGGGGCAGAACCATCTTCAGAGTAGAAACGCGCAACAGTACCGAAGTCTGTTCCGTCGATTACTTGCTTTCTATATCCCTCCGCTTTCTCACGGAATACATTTTTCTCTTCTTTTGTCAATACCGGATTAACCACGATCTCGCCAATCTCGACCTCTGTATTGAAACTAGGTAAGCTATCCTGATTCAAAGCCTCGAAATAGCGTTTTACTTCTTGTGGTGTAATCGTGATTTTCTGAACGATTGTACCCTGAAGCTTATTAGCCTTCAATTGTTCAGAAAGAATAGGTCTCATCTCTTCCTTGTACTGTAACAAAGAACGTTTCAAGAATCCTTCTAAGCGTTCTTGACTTCCTGCGCGACGAACCATTTCCCGCATACGAGCGTTCAATTGATCATCAACCTCCGATTCCGTTACTTCAACTGAGTCGATTACCGCTTGCTGAGCAAGTAATTTTGTCATAATCAATTGTTGTAATGCCGTACATTTGAAATCGTCGTCCGGTGTTCCGCCGTTTGCAAGATACTGCATGTACTGGTTATCAATATCGGATTGTAAGATAATCCCCGAGCCCACAGTTGCAACCACACGGTCAATAAGCCTTTCCTGAGCATTCACTCCGATGGAACAGAACGTCAGTAAAAGTGTTATTATAGTAAAAAGGTTCTTCATTCTTTTATAGTCAATCTAAATGAGATAGTCTAGGGGCAAAATTATTAAATATTATGCCTTTTTTCTACATTTATACCATAATAAATAATATAAATAAAAAAAGCTATCCTCACGCTGGCGCTAAAATACCTATTTGAAGATAAACTTACTGTGTTTTAACCATATTTAACAGATGAAAAAGACTTGCCTGATAATACTAATTTCGATGATGACCGCACATTTAACACATGCACAAAACCAACTTGTTCCCATGTTCGTTGGAACCTATACTTCCGAGGGCGGAAGCCGAGGAATTTATTCTTATTTGTTCGATCAGGTCACTGGGAATTCCGATTTGATAAGTGAAGTAGAGACGCCAAGTCCATCATTTTTAGCACGAACAGATAAGTTTTTAGTGGCAGTAAACGAGTTAGGCGATGGCAACCAATCTATCTCATCTTTTAACTTGGCTGATGAAACCCTGACCTTCGAAAATAAAGTCTCGACCAAGGGAGGAGCACCCTGCCATGTGCTATTGGGGGACAATGGGCGCTATGCCGTCGTTTCCAATTACTCCGGAGGATCCTTAGCATTATATAGTATTGATGAAAACGGACATATATCCGAAATGGACGATTATCGCGAGTTTAACGGAAGCAGCGTCGACCCTAAACGACAAACCAAATCGCACATCCACTCGGCGTTTATGGGACCCGATAAATCAATCTATGTCTCTGATTTAGGTGCCGATATGATTTATGTCTTTGACGTCGTGAAAGACGGAACAAAGTACCAATTCAAAGAAAAAGAATCAATTACTGTTACAAAGGGAGGTGGACCAAGACATATTGCATTCCATCCTAAAGGAAAGACGATGTATTCCTTGCAAGAGCTAACCGGAGATATCGTAGTTTTTAACAAGGAAAAGAATGGCTGGAAGCAATCGCAGATCATCAATATGATTACCGCAGAATTCGAAGGCCAACATGGCGCTGCAGACTTGAAAATATCACCTGATGGCAAATTCCTTTACAGTACCAATCGTGCTGATGCAAATACGGTATCGGTCTTTGCAATCAAAAAAGACGGTTCCTTAGAATTAAAGCAATTGGTATCTGCCTTAGGGACAGGTCCTAGAAACTTAAATTTAACACCAAACGGGAAGTTTGTCTTGGTTGCCAATCAAGTGACGGATCAAATCGTGGTGTTTGCGAGAGATGCTAAAACAGGCTTGCTGACGGATCACGGTAGAAGAATCGTGCTGTCCAAACCGGTCTGTATTATCTTTTAATCCGTAGCATCTTCCGTATCGGCAATATTATCCTCTTCCGTTTTATCTGCTTTATTAGGGTCGCTCTCTAGTATATTCTTTTCGTGATTATACATGCCTTGCAGTTGATCGATGATGGTACCTTTCCATAGTGGCGTGTCCGTTGTATAAGCTGCACGCCCAATCATATGTGCGGCGATCGGAGCCGTCAGAATTAAAAAGAATATGATGGCAATAGACTTCGTGGTTACCGAAACATCATCAGGGAACATAATGGCCGCGCAGATCAATAATAAACCTACGCCCAAGGTCGATGCTTTGACCGTAACAGATAGGCGAAGGTAAAAATCAGGCATCCGGAGCACACCAATGGATGCAAAGAGGATGGATAGTGCACCTACCGTACTTAATACTGCTAAAATAATATCAATCATCGCGTTGTTTTTCTATGTAATACGAAAAGGCGATAGTACCCAAAAAGGCAATAAGCGCCAAAATAATAGCTACATCCAACAGCACTTCCTGCTCTTGTCGGATACTATAAACCGTGATAATACCAATACCAATAGTGATGATAAGATCCAGTGCAATCACGCGATCTACCACCGTCGGCCCTTTGAACAAACGGATAAAGACCAGCAACACCGAAATGGTCAAGATGGGTAAAATCACAAAATCAAAATACGCTTCTAAACTCATCTTATGATCTCTAATAATCTTCGTTCAACCCCTGTTTTTAACTGACGGATAAATTGCTGCTCATCCTTTAGATACATCACGTGGATATAAATAGCCTTTTTGTCATCGCTAATGTCGATAATCAACGTCCCTGGCGTCAGGGAAATAAAGGTAGATAGCAAATTGATCTCAAAATCTGTCTTGGTATTCACCGGATAGCGCACGATGCCAGGCTTGAAGAAATACTTCGGCGTAACAACGTCATAGGCTACCTGAATATTCGCTTTGAGCAACTCGTAAAGGAAATAGAAAAAGAAGGAAATAATCTTCGGTACACGATAGAAGTAGCGCTGATCCGTCTCATTCCTATTCATGATCCACAGCACGCCAAACCCTAATAAATAGCCAAACAAAAAGTTTGAATATAAAAGGGAGCCCGATAATGCTACCCAGATAAAGGATAGCAATAAGTTCATCAAGAAAAACTTAATCATTTCTCAAAAACTTTATCACCCAATACGGTACGTATGTATGAGCTTGTATCCAACAATTCGTTACTAATGCGATCTACAGCAATGACAATGTTCTCTGCATTTAACCCGATGTATAAAGTTACCGAACATAAAAGTAGGATTGGCATCACTAGCAATACTTTCTTAAAAGGAGGAAGCTCCATAAACTTATCCTCCATCACGCTCTCATCAGGGCATTTCTTCCAGAATACGTCCGCCCACATCTTCGCGATGACGTACATGGTCACTAGACTACCCACAATCAATGCGCCAACAAAAAAGTAGTGCTTGCCCACGAATGCTTCCTGAAAAAGGTAGATCTTAGGCCAAAAACCTGATAATGGAGGCACCCCAACTAAGGAGAAGAGCACCAAAGCGATAATCAATGATATCAGCGGATAGGAAGCATATAATCCCCCTAATCGATTCATGTCCATCGTTCCTCTCACTTGGCGGATGTATCCGGCAATCAAGAACATATTCGTCTTGACCATAATATCATGAATCAAGTAGAATACCGCGCCCATTAATGCCGCTTTGGTAAACATCGCAATCCCGCCCAGCATAAAACCGATATGACAGACAATCAAATAGGAAAACAATCGGCGGATATTGGTTTTGATCAGGGCGCCAAAGGCTCCCGTCAAGATGGTTAAAACCGCCATCACCATCAGCAAATTCTTCGTAAACTCATCCGGGATGAACATCAAACTGAACACCCGTAAGATAGCATAGACCCCGACTTTCGTCAATAAGCCACCAAAGGTTGCTGCAACTGCGGAAGGCGGCGTATGATAAGATGAAGGCAGCCAATAGTAAAGCGGGAACACTGCCGACTTAATCCCAAATCCTAATAGAAAGAATATCGCCGCAATATCAATTAATGACTGATTATGGAATTCACGAATTCGAATCGAAAGATCAGCCATATTCAATGAACCCGTGATACCGTAGAGAATACCAATACCGGTTAAAAAGAATGTCGACGCTAGAATATTCATCGCCATATACTTTACGGCACCTTCTAGCTGTGCTTTACGGCCTCCCAGCGTCATCAACACAAAGGAGGAGATAATGATGACTTCGAACCAAACATAGAGGTTGAAGATATCACCCGTTAAAAATGCACCATTCAACCCCATTAATAGGAAGTGGAAAATAGGGAAGTAGCCATACAGCATCCTTTGACGAGCAATTCCAACCGATGAAAATATCGAAACAGCGAATCCTGCAATAGAGGTTAGCAAGACCATACTGACCGCCAATAAGTCGGCAACAAAGACAATCCCAAATGGTGCTTCCCAATTGGAAGCATTCATCGATAAAGTTCCTTCTGTGTAGACCTTTGCAAAAAGACGGATTGCAATCAACAACCCGATAAAGGCTCCCCCGACGCTTATAAAGCGCTGCGTCACGGTCTTCCGCCAGGCAATAAGCTGCAGAATAGCCGTAAACAAGTGGATAAAAACGGGAGCTAAAATGTGGTTATCAATCATATATCTTCTTCTTCCGGCGTATTTAAATCATCTAAATCGTCTGAATCAACCAAGGCGTACACCCTTTTCAACAATACAATCGCAAAAGCCGTTAAAGCGAAACTGATGACAATCGCCGTCAGGATTAAGGATTGTGGAATCGGGTCTGCATAAATATCTTCGAAAACATTGTGGTTCGGATCGATTACAGGGGGCTTTCCCTTCGTAATGGTTCCTAAAAGGAAAATCAGGATGTTCGTACCATTGCCTAAGAGCATAATCCCTAAGAGCAATTTCACCATACTGCGCCGTAGAATCAAAAAGATCCCCGCAGCATATAGAAAGCCTAAAACAACGACTAATAATAACTCCATATGCTTAGTCCTTGGTTAATGAAATGGTGAACAATATCGTAAGAACCACACCGACGACGACCAGATAAACCCCCAGGTCAAAGAACAGCGCGGAACCAATGGAGCCGATAACAGGGATTTTTTCCTCAAACCATAAGCCCGTCATTGGTGGAAGACCAAAAAAGGTAGGCGAAATAACAGCCAATGAGGCCACGCCAAGGCCGATAGGAATCAATGATAAAGGCTTTCTGCCTAATAATTTCATCGTTTCTTCGGTCCCATGTGCAAAACTATGTAACACAAAGGCAATTGACGCAACTAGCCCCCCAACGAAGCCTCCTCCAGGGAAATAATGCCCTCTTAACAGTAAAAAGAAAGAGAACAGCAATAAGATCGGTAGCAGATACCGAGTAGCGGTCTGTAAGATAATACTCTTCATAAACTTATTCTTTCTCCGACGACTTTAATCTTAATTTTAATAAACTATACACTCCAACTGCGGCAATACTCAATACAACCGTTTCGAACATCGTATCGATACCCCTAAAGTCTGCCAAGATTACATTGACCACATTCTTGCCTTTTGCTAGGATATAGGCATTCTCGCCATAGAAATTCGTCGTATCCTTAGACACCGGTTCGTAAAGCACCTTCAAAGCGATAATAGAAAGTATGGTTCCGAAGCCAAGAGCAACGAACATATCTCTGATCTTTTGCCGTGGGGATGCTAAACTCAAGAAAGTTGGTAATTTATAGAGAACCAATACAAAAAGTACGGTCGTCAAGGTGTCGATAGTAAATTGCGTCATTGCCAAATCCGGCGCACTGTAGAATACGAACATCAAACAGATACAATAGCCGATGACACTCATGGAAACAACGGAAGTCAGTCTAGATGGGGTAATGATGACGATCAGTAGGGCGCCAAGCAGGATAATAGCCACAGCTACCTCATATATCGTTAGTGGAGAAAGATTATCGAAATTGATCTGAATAGGTCCGCTGAGCCATAACCTATAGATCAAAAGAGCCTCCGCGAATAATATAATCTTTAAGTGATACGATCGCAGGTAGCCATTATGAAGGCTGTTGGTATACCAGGTCGAAAACTTGAATATATCGTTGCTGTAACGCGTAAAAAACGTTTGTGCAGAGAAAGTATTCCATTTCTCTACCAGTCTCACTTTCGCTTCACTTGGTTTATTGATCAGGTATAGGATCGTACCAACGACTAAGGTAATCCCACTTAACAATAATACCGTATTGAAATCATGCCAGATCGCCAGATGCATTTCCGTATCCTGCCCAAAAATCGCATTAGCGGTTTGATAACTCAGCAAGTCGCCTACAATACCCGGGAATACCCCAAAAAGTACACTCAAGATGCCCAGTATCAGTGCTGGAAGCCACATCGAAAGATAAGGTAAATGCAGTTTACTATATTTCTCCGGAAGCTCGCCAAAGAAGGGCTTGAAACCCGCCATAAAACCTGCAGCAAGCAAACAAATATTCGTCACTAAGGCTAATCCCGTCAATATAATGCTCAAATGAGGCACGGCATGCAATGTAGACTCATAGATTAAGTCCTTTCCGATAAATCCAAAAGTCAGCGGCACACCAGCGCTGGAAAGTGCAGCTAAACCTGCAGCAATACCAACAGGTAAGAGTACCTTCCGTAGTCCCGATAATACGGTAATATCCCGAGTCCCGGTTTCATGGTCAATAATACCCGTAACAAGGAATAATGTCGCTTTGTATAAAGCATGCACCAATATGAAGACACTGGCAGCAATAATTGCTTCCTTCGTTCCAACGCCTAGCAGAAACACCAATATACCGAGTGCTGATATCGTCGTATAAGCCAATATAGATTTTAGGTCGATGCGGAATAAGGAATGTACGGCTGCAAACAGCATGGTGAAACCTCCGACAATCATCAATGGATAAGACCACATCTCGGTACCTCCCAAAATAGGGAAGAAGCGAGCAAGTAGGTAAATACCCGCTTTCACCATTGTCGCTGAGTGTAGATAAGCCGATACCGGTGTCGGTGCCTTCATCGCTCCCGGCAACCAGAAATGGAAAGGGAACTGTGCAGATTTGGTAAAAGCACCAATAAAAAGAAAACCTAATATCAATGGATACAGCTCATGCTGTATAATCATATCCCGCTCATTGATCAAAGCAGAAATAGAATAGGTACCTGCAATATTGCCAATCAATACTAATCCCGCAACCAAGAAGAACCCGCCCATACCGGTTATTGTGAGGGCGGTCAATGCGCTTTTTCTAGATTCTGCCTGTTCGTTGTTAAAACCGATCAAGAAAAATGAGCTGATGCTCGTTAGCTCCCAAAAAATAAATAGCAACAGGAGGTTGTCCGAAAGAACAAGCCCCAACATCGCCGACATGAAGAGTAACAAGTAACCAAAGAAGCGATCAAAATAGGGATGCCCCTTCAGATAAGTCCGCGCATAAAAAAAGATTCCTGTACCGATTCCGGTAATCAATAAGCTAAAAAGTAAGGAAAGACCGTCCAGGCGAAAATCAAAATTGATATTTAAGGATGGAACCCAGTCTAAATGTTGGATAAATGTACTGCCAGCCGATATTTTTGGAATGTATCCTAGGTAGTATGCAAATAAACATGCGGGCACAATTGGTAGGATAATACTCCATTTCGATTTGATTTTTTTGCCAAACGGCACAAGAAATAAAGCAGTTATTAAACCAAATAAAATTGTAAAAAGCATGAATATTATTATAGTTAATTTGGGAATCGCCCTCAAAATAGTAAAAAACTACGATTTTTCCATGTTAAATTCATGTGAAAGATCAATTAAACTCGGAAAAACATACAATTATTGTTAGCTTTAAACAATCAATTACTCGAATTGTTATGAATAAACTACCTAGACCTATGCTAGGCCTCATTCTGGGCCTTTTAATCTTTGCATTGCCAACTTTCGCACAGCAAGCCTATGTAAAACCGAAGCTTTCAAATCCCGACTCTTGGTCATTTATCTTGATCCCGGATCCACAAACCTATATGAAGTTTGAACGAAACCTCGGAACCTTTCATACCATGATTTCCTGGATTAAGGAAAATAAGGATTCTTTGAATACGCAATTCGTCCTATGTACCGGTGATCTCGTGGAGCAAAACGATTTGCTGAACCCTAACGGCAAGCAAGCAAATCAGACAAGCAAGCAGCAGTGGACAAGCATCAGCTCTGCCTTCCATCGCTTGAATGGCCTGGTACCTTATGTTCTCGCTACAGGAAATCATGACTACGGACATGTAAGCGCCGAATATCGCGCTACCCAATACGATAAATATTTCTCCGTGGAACAAAATCCACTTAATGCAGCCGCAATCCGCGAGGTGGGACCAAATCTTAATGGAGCATCAACCGGGGTGAATGCTGTTTACGAATTTAAGACCCCACATCAGCAAAAGTTATTGGTCATGGTCCTAGAGTTCGCTCCTCGAAACGAAGTCGTTGAATGGGCTAAAAAGACCTTAGATCAACCAAAATACGCCGACCATAGCGTTTTCCTATTGACCCACACCTATCTAAACAGAGATAGCAAACATATGCCTAGAGAAGGCTACAAAATTGAAGATGCAAATTACGGCGAAGCCCTTTTCGAGAAACTTGTAAAACCTTCTAAAAACATTCGTATGGTATTCTCAGGGCATATCGGCGCACCAGATAACTGGGGCGGCCACTTGGGCTTCCGCGAAGACAAGAATGCCGCAGGCAAGTCGGTCGTACAGATGGCATTTAACGCCCAAGCAATGGGTGGCGGATGGCATGGCAACGGCGGCGACGGCTGGCTTCGTTATCTTGAATTCCTCCCAGACGGCAAAACCGTTAAAGTAAAAACATTCTCGCCACTCTTCGCTATTTCCCCCGCAACGAGACACCTAGCTTTCGAAAGAAGCGCAACACAGGAGTTTGAGTTTAAATTGTAGGTTTAGATTTTAGACATTAGATATAAGACATTAGATATAAGACATTAGATATAAGACATTAGACCTTTGGTGGTCAGGAAGTTTTGTCTTGAACCAGGAAAGGAAGGATTTTAGGATTGTCAGGATCTGATATTGTGACATATGAAGGGATGGATTGTATTTTTTATAGGAACTGTTTCAAGCTATATAGGCATTAACTAGGACGAACTGCGTAGAGCCCTTTCACTAAAGTGCTCAAACTATACCGGCGCAAATTATACAGGTTCTATTAATGCAAGAAATCCATAACGACAAATATCCGCTATCCTGTATGTCGGAGCCCTTTAGTGAAAGGGCTCTACGCATTGGCGTCATATATAGCGCCAATAAATTCCGATCAAACTATATAGGCATATCGTCCACTCGATCCTGCCAATCCTTGCATCCTTCCTTTCCTGGTTCAGAACTAGTAGCTAGTATTTAGTATAAAGACCTATGGCGTCCGATCCTGCCCATCCTTTTTAAAATCTTTCGCCCGCCCTAGGTCTAAATACTAACTACTAAATACTACCCCAATCAAATCCCAAACAAACCCGCTTCCAAGCGGGTTTGATTGGGATTTGATTGGGGTTTGAAAGGGCTTTGAAAGGGTTTTAAGCAAAAGCAGGCTGGTACAAAAAAAGAAGGTGTCTAAAAAGGCACCTTCTTCTGTTTTATAGCTTTTGCGATTTCATTACTGTTTTCATTTTTGAGTTTTAAGCAGTAAGTCGATATTTGATAGTTTTAACGCTCCTGACGTCAATTTGTATTGTATATAGTGTTTTATCGCTATAACGATTCTCAAAGAAGACATCGTGTGGCAAGTTGT
>NZ_DKLH01000010.1:0-63802 GCF_002455685.1 Sphingobacterium sp. UBA6645 | reverse complement strand
ATATTAAAGAAAATTTGCATATGTCAAAAACCTAGAACACCAGGAAAGGAAGGATAAAAGGATTGGCAGGATCATGGTTATCTTTTTCATCCTTCCTTTCCTGGTTGACGATAAAGCGTTTTTTCAAAGAGAAAATCATTCTTCTTTTCCTGCAAAAAATAAAAGATTCACCTTGATTTTGAACAAAAAAAAGGCGACCAATATTGGCCGCCATAGGTCTTAATACTAAATACTAGCTACTAATTACTAACCTATTTATTCAAAATTAAAAATAAAAATAGACTATAGTATTTAAGATTTTTCTCTTTAAATATTTCCTTTAAAGTTTGTATTGCTTTTGATTTAGCAAAGTAAACAGTACTCGGAGTCGTGTCCAGCATATCACATATTTCTTTAGTTTCCAATCCTTCGAAAAAAGACATCTTAAAGACTTTTGCTTGCGTAGCTGGCAATTTCTCCAATTCCTTTGAAATCGCGTTTAATAATTCATTATAGATTATTTGAGCTTCAAAATCCTGGTCGGGTTGGATTAACATATCAAGAGCATCAGAATCGTATTTCGCACGATTTACATTCAAATCCACATAATCGTAACAAGCATTTCTGGTAGAAAGGTAAAGGAATGCCCTTACATTATCCTCCGTCTTTGTTCTTTCCCTACCATTCCATAACTTGTAGAAACTATCCGAAACAATCTCTTCTGCTGCGCCTTTATCCTTCACAATTGAATATGCGAAGAAGCGTAACGAACTCCCATATTTCGACATGTAAAAGGTGAGTCCAGCTTCCTTTCCATTTCTTAAATCTGACAATGGCACTGATGAAGGTATCATAAAATAGTGCTTAGGTTTATTCTTGAAATTACTAAATAGTTTTAACACTCTAAAACAAATAGCGTCATTTTATCAATGACGCCATTCAATGTAATATTACGCCGAAAGCTATGAATAGTCCTCAATTAACTGAGAACAATTCAGCGCTTTTTCAAATAAATCCTGCGGGACGTAAAAATAGTGGTTTGAAGCTTCAAAACCGATACGAGAATCACTCCCTTGAACTTCCGCCAAACGAAGAGCCAGATCAATTTCCGATTTCAATATGTTTTTCAGCTTCGCTTTGACGTCATTTGAATTTGCCGATTGAAGCTCCCTTCTAGCCATAATAAACTTTGCTTGATTAACGATGCTAGCGTAATGCAAATAAAGAGCTTCCGCAACGTTAATCTCTTGTTGCATCAATTTGCTAATATTATTGTTCTTCGTTGCAGATTTCAAAATCAATATCCCACTTGAAAATCCGTCACACACCTTCTGAAGTTGGCTTACAAAAACATCTTCAGGATAAATACTTCGCCAGCTCTTCAAATCGTCATAAGGCAATCCCACCATGGTCGCTTTGTAATTTGTTTCGTTTTTCCATAGAAGATTGGATGGTCCAGCTTGTAATGGCGCCGTATATACTACACTGATATTGTAAGGAAACTCCCTAAAAGCCATACTAAAAATCTTCCAAGCTTCAGCGACTTTAGTACCGTACTCTCCATAACGATTTTCAGCGACTTTCAATATTGCTTCCTCGAAGGGCATCGATTTGTTTTTGCCGAGCATATCGACTAATTCGAGGTTTGGAGATGGATATCCTCCCAAACTCCAACCTAACATTAATCCCGTTACTCCAGCATTCCTTAAGTTTGAAATATGTTGTCCAACATTGTATAAAGCGGGGATATACGGTATTGCACCGATTTCCCAGCTATTGTTAGCTTGAATTTTTGCTATACAGGCTATATTGTTTTCCTTCGCTATTTTCCAATGCTTTGTAGCTCTTGGTCCAGGACCGATACTGCTTATTGAATACTCGCCTACTTGGCTTTTTATTCCTCCTCTTTCAATTGGTAAACTCCATTCGCTCACGCTCATAAAACTCAGTGACTCGTTCTTCAGACTCGGCAATACAACTTCCGCGATGCCGTCCTGCCACCCCCAGTCCCAAACAATCAATCGTGGTCTTTCAGCATGGCTGGCCAGTGTTTTTTTAGCCTTTCGATACCCATTTTCAATGGCGTCGATATATAAATTATTTAACTCTGCAATAACCTTTCCTGCCCCTTTGGGTCCGCAGTCAGGACATAGATTACCCCGATTGTGCGACCAACAATGCGTCGGATTTTCAGAGGCACTAATCGAGAAAAAACCACCTAAACCTGGTACTCGCTCTGCTATCACTGCAAGTGAACTTTTTAAATATTCCTGCACTTCAGATTTACTCGTACATAATGAATTTCCACTGCCCTTCAACTGAGGATATTTAGCAAAAAATTCTTTCGTTTGATTTCGAGGCTCGTTCAGATACAAAAAGATTTTTATACCCTTCTGACCGGCGCGATCTACCAATTTTGCCATATTAGCCAATCGTTTTTCCCAGTTCTTACTTTGTTTCATATCCCAAGGGAAGGGCGATATTTTGCTTAACACAATATGCATCCATATACTGTCGACACCTTTAGCGTGCATTTTTTCTAAATATGCGTCTGGATAAGAATCAGTACTCTCCGATAATAGAGGATCACCAAATAATGCGAAATATGGGTAAGCTAATCTTGGGCTAAACATGGAATCTCCCTCTTCGACTTTCGTCGGACTTGCCGCCGATAGCTCTTCGACAAAATGGAAGAAAGGTTCCTCTTGCTTTGGTAA
Source organism: Sphingobacterium sp. UBA6645 (assembly GCF_002455685.1). Lineage (NCBI taxonomy): Bacteria > Pseudomonadati > Bacteroidota > Sphingobacteriia > Sphingobacteriales > Sphingobacteriaceae > Sphingobacterium > Sphingobacterium sp. UBA6645. The sequence goes on along the minus strand of NZ_DKLH01000010.1, from coordinate 61,106 downwards.
TCCTTTGGGAAACACGGATTGCAAGCGCTTCTTAAACTTCGCCAATTCTGCCTTATCCAAGCTCTTCATAGCTTCGGTATAATTTAAAGTTTTACATTTAGGCTTTAGATTCCCTAGTTTTACGTAGAAAAAATCATCTTCTATAAGCGTAAACTCCAAATGCTCATTTGTCCAATCCATTAAGATCAAAAGTTGAGACTTCGGCAATAAATGCCAATTTCTTCGAATAACAGTTAGATAACTGCGCTCCCACTGCGAATCGCTAACCGATTGCTCCTTCGGCAGCAACATTTCCCGTGCAAGTCCTCTTATCTGCGAAGCGGTGGCGCCAATGGTCTTTGCCATGCGTTCAGTGGGTACTAAATTCCAATTTCGCCACACAAAAGCATGTAGTAAACTTGGAAAATGCGTTGGAACTAATGCCAAAGGCCCCTCAGTATCAGGCTCTATTTGTTGAAACTGATAAGGTATCATTCCTAAGCCAAGGAAGGCTCCAACTGCCAATCCACTACTCGCTAAAAACTGACGTCTATTAATAGATGATGTTAAGGTCATAATATTTACTTTTTTGCAACACAATCAATTTCTACTTTTATTCCCTGCATAAGAACAGATTGTACGGTCGTTCGCGCAGGCTTAATATTTGGAAAATAGGTTCGATAAACGGAATTAAAGGCTTCGAAATCGTCCATATTAGCTAAATGAACATTACATTTCACGATGTTTTGAAACCCCATCTCCTCTTGCGACAAGATTAGTCTTATGTTCTCCATCGTTTGCTTAGTTTCCTCTTCAATATTGTTCAGAAGAAAGGTTCCTGTCGAAACGTCAACAGAACCTTGTCCACTTACATACATCCAATTACCATCTAATATGGCATCGCTTAACGGAGGGTCAGAGTTGAGCGGCCTCATTGGGTGTTTTATACTTTTCATCATTTGGTTTATGGTTTAATATTATAAAAATCTCGACATGTGTTTCCCCATATCGCTGCCTGTTCTAGCTCGGTAAGCTTCGAAATATGTTGTTCAACAATAGCACAAACTTGCGTATAAGATCCGCCGACCTTACATACAGGCCAATCACTTCCAAACATCATCCTATTTGGGCCAAATACCGATAGGCAAAAATCAACGACTTCCTTAAAATCATCGACTTTCCAATGATTCCAATCAGCTTCAGTAACTAGACCGGCTAATTTACAGCCAACATGATCCATTGACTTAAACTCTTTTATCTTCTTTTTCCAGTCTGTGAAATTTCTATTCTTGATGTCTGGCTTACCAATATGGTCTATTATTAATTTCTGATCAGACAATGTCTTACAAAATTCTAACGCTATATCTAGATGTTTCGGGTAGATTAATACATCGTAGCTAAAATTGTACTTCTTCAACAAGGCGATCCCATTCATAAAAGATGGTTTCAATAAAAAATTTAGATCAGGCTCCGATTGGACAATATGTCTAAATCCCTTCATTAGGTTATTCTTTGCATAGCATGCCAGTCTTTCTTCAATGTTGTTGCTCCGAAAATCAACCCATCCAACGACCGCAACAAAAGAAGGGTGCTGTTTAGCGATTGTCAATAGAAAATCATTCTCATTTTCACTCTGATCTGCTTGCACTAAAACCCCTTGTTCGATGCCTGCATCATTCATCTGGTGCAATAAATCATCGGGCATATAATCTGACTTCAGGACTTCCATTTCGTCGGTAATCCAAGCATCCTTTATTGGATGGTATTTCCAGAAATGGATGTGGCTATCTATTTTTATCATAAACTTCAGGCTAAACAGGAAGGTCCTGCCGGTTCAAAAAACTTGTATCCAAGCGAAAACTCAAAGTGTCCTAATTCTTCTGCTTTTGTTCTTTTACCGCCTGCTACTTCTGCAATACGAAGAATGATCTCATTCGCAATATCTTCCAAACTGCTCTCGCCCAATAGTATTTTTCCAGCATTCACATCCATATTTTCCTCCAAACGCACATAATTTTCTGGGTTTGCCATGATTTTTATGACGGGAGATATTGCAGAGCCAGCTACTGACCCCCTTCCAGTGGTGAATAAAATACATTGAGCACCCGAGGCGATCAATTCATTCATTTCCGAGATATCATTTGGATTTGGAAAACCGAAAGTAGGTACACCATCAGGTACAATATCCATTAAGTACAATCCAGGAACCGTTGGTAGATCGCAAGGTTTTAACAATCCGACTATTGCTGATGATCCACTCTTACAGTAGGCACCGATCGACTTTTCTTCCAATGTTGTCAGGCCGCCCTCGGCATTTCCGGGTGCAAAACTTCCATGCCCCATGTTCGCATAATAGGATGCGGCCTTTATTATCGTGTTTTTTAGTTCTTCCCCTAAGTCTGGGCGACTTGCTCTACGTTTTAAATCATCCTCTAATCCAATCATTTCACCGGTGTTTTCAAAAATACAGGTACTCTCGAGCGTCTGTAATTTATCGAAAGCTAATCCTGTGGCTGGATTGGCAGTCAACCCACTTGTAGCGTCGCTTCCTCCCGAGACCACCCCAATAATCATATCTTTCCAATAAATCTCAGTTCAAGGAACTTGATCTAATTGCGCTAATGCAAATGTTATAAACTGCTTACCCTCCTCGATAGCCATTTTCGTACCGCCGGTCTGTTGAATACCTACTAGCTTTACAGGTCTGTTGGAAGCCTCCACATGTTTCAGCAATGAGCTCCCGTTAAAACTTTCACATCCCAGAGACACCAATAGCACGGCTCCGACATTTGGTTGAGTGCAAAGCGAATGCATCATTCGCTCGGCGTAGCTATTCGGATAACAGCCACTAAATCCAATCATTTGAACTTGCTGTTCATCGAATTGTAGGGCTATTTTTTGAGCGACATGCCTGGCACATTCTACTAAATAAACGATTAGCACAATGTTTCTAATTCCTTTCCTTCCATCCGCGCGTAAATATCCACTGCCTAGGCTGTTATTTTTACTTGTTATCAAATCGTTCATCCTTAGAATATGTTGGTAAATAATCGCTTTTCAAATTATTTAAATGCACATGTTCTCCAAGTTGGATTTCCTTCGTGGCAGAACCGATCTTCATACCAAATTTGATGACTTTTTCACCTTTTTGGATTTTGCTGGCAGCGAGTTTATGCCCGCGTCCCATATCATAGGGAATTCTAATTGGATTACCATCAATCTCAATGAGTTCACCCGATAGAACCGGCTCTTTCAGAACATAGACATTGTCTTTATCATTAATCTTATATAACTTTTCCATCAATTTATACGTTAATGTGGTCTCAGCTTACTGCCTATTAAAGCGTAGAATAACAGATATAGATAAGCAGGAATACAGACTGAATAGGCGATTTGATGTTCATACAGATCCGCTAAATAACCGAAGATTAAAGGAAGCACTGCACCCCCAATAATACCCATCACCAACACTGAAGCTCCTTTTTTAGTAAAGCGTCCCAGGTCACGTAATGCCAAAGGAAATACCGTCGGCCATAGTAAGGAGTTTGCGACGCCTAGAGCGGCGACGAGATAGATAGAGATAATCGGTTCTACAACCAATATAACTATTGTAGTTACTATACCCAAAAGTGTGCATATAACAAGTCCCTGTCTTTGGGAAAGTCGTTTTGGTATTAGGCTTACGCCACACAAGTAGCCAAATACCATTCCAAAGGTCGTATACCAAACATAGTGTTCAGGATGTTTGAGATTTAAACTCTTTGCATAATCATTAATTGATCCAAGAGCAATTATTTCCACCCCGACATCAAAGAATATTGCAATCGCGCCGAGATATAAATGTGGGATCTGGAAGATGGATGATTTCGTATTTCCATAAACGCTGGCATCAAGCTCTGAACTTTCGCTATCTTCACCTGGTGCGGATATTTCTGGTAAAGGAGAAAAATAAATCGCAACCCCGACTAAAACGGCAATCGCAGCGATACTGTAAAATGGAATTTTTAGGTGGTTGATATCTACATTCTTTAAGTCTAAGAACAGGGCCAAAATAAAGGATGCACCTGCAAGTGCTAGTTTATCAGCGATCCCCATGATACTGATTCGCTTGGCTGCGGACTCCGGCGATCCCAGGATCGTCACATAAGAATTGATGGAGTCCGTGAGCAAGGTCTGCGCAATCCCCAACACAAAAAGGCCGAAAAGGAATAATTCAAAACTCGCTGACTGGGAAGAAAAAGCTATTAGTGTGAACCCACTTGCCAATATGAAAAATGAGGTACATATAGAATTACGGTATCCAATCTTCTTTAGCAATATTGCTGAAGGAATGGCAAAAAGCACGTAAGCTGAAAAAGTAGCTGTCATAATAAGATATGACGTTGCTGTTTTTAATGTAAATGCTTCTTGAACAAAAGGGATGAAATAGGCATTTATTCCTATAGAAAAGCCCAAAACCGCGTACATACACCCGATAATGATCAAATATAGCCTAACATTTGCTGTTGACAATGTTTTCATAATCTTGATATTAGGATTTCGGCTTCAATTTCGCTTTCAAATGATCCTTAACTCTGGCTAAGACAGCTTCACCGTACTCCAAGTTGGCGTCTTTTGCAGTCTGCGTATACCATTTGTCCTCCGAGAAATGATCCATATATACCCCTTCAGGACATACTGCCATCATTAATGCTGTTTCTAATTTCCCTGCATGATCAATAGGATATTCCTTTTGAATAGAATCGGACAATAATGGATAAGCTTGAATCCAATTAAATGGATTATCGCCTTCCTCATGCCCTTCATAATAATTTGCAGCGTCTGCTTTGCCCCACCAACCTTCACCAGATTGCCGCTCAATAAAATCGAACAAGGTTTGCCGTGCTGCTAATTTGAAAGATAAATCCGTAGGCATCCCTGCTGCAAAATTCTCACTCTGATGATGCACAATGATATGGATATTCCGAAAACCAATCCTTAGCAAGTTCATAAATAATGAACTTGCAAAAGGATAAAGTATATCTGGTCGATTATGTATACTACCATTTGCTTCAGGGCCTTCGACCGCGTAGCTCGCAGCGCCATAATAAAAGGCTGGTAAAATAATAAAGGGAACTTCGTTTTCTAATCGTGCTAACGTCTCGGTAATCACCAAAGTGTCTACTCCTGTGCATAGATGCTCTCCATGATATTCCAACACACCTAATGGAAGAACGACCGGAATGTTGTCAGCGATTGCTTTACGAATCTGTGTCGGAATCATTAATTCGTATCTCATAATAAATTAGTTTTAGCGTTTATCACTACCAACCTTGGTTCTGTTCTAGGTTTCCATTTTTATCAATTTCGCCTTGTGGAATCGGCATAAAATACATTTTGCTTTCAAACACGATCGGTGTTGCATCAACTTCAGGATAAGCATATGTGAAGCTACCGTCAGCATGCTTGGTTATTAGGGCCCCGTGATATTTTCTTCCATTTAAGACTGTTTCTGCCAATTTCCAACGTCTTAAATCCCAATATCTCTTCTTCTCAAAGCACATTTCCACATAACGTTCGTTACGAATCAAATCGCGCATCTGCACTTTATTTAGTGATCCTACTGCCAAATCTGACGTTATACCTGCGCGTTTTCGCAGCGTGTTCAACGCTTGATAGACGGAAGCATCTGGTGAGGAAAGCGCCTCGTTCTGAGCCTCTGCATAATTCAACAAAACCTCTGCATAGCGCAGTTCTATCCATGGCTGGTCACTTCCTGTGCTGCCGGTATATATTGTATTATCTGGATTGATAGCTTTTCGCGTATAGTAGCTCGTTATGGTGTTATAGATCGTATTCTCTTTTGAGGCGTCATAATCTCTTCCACCTGAGTATGTTTCCAACGTGATTTCACGAACTGGCGGACCAGAAGTTGTACCCTTGACTTTAGACCCATTAAATGCGATGAATGCATAAAAACGATTGTCGCGACCGACATAGGGATCGTTCGGATTGTAATTTGATCCCGCTTCTTTGATTCCTTTTCCGTTCTTCATCGGAAATGCGTCTACCAATTCCTGCAATGGAGATAGTTGACCAGCATTGTTATTGGCAAGGATTAGGGGTCTCAATCCAGCATCCCAGCTGTGTTGCTTTTCTGGTAATTTATATTGTATTTCAAAAATTGACTCAACGTGATTATTTGCCTTATCCAACCAGATTTTATTCAAATCGGGATACAAGCTATATTTGTTCAAATCCATTACATCTTTGCTTGCTTTCGCAGCCTCTGCCCAAAGTGAACTATTGTTTTCCTCGTTATACAGAGGACTAGCATAATACAATAAGGCTCTTCCTAACAATGCCATGGCAGATCCTTGGGATGCTCTTCCTCTCGGCGCTGAAGGGGGTAGTTCATCCTTAGCTAATCTTAATTCACTCACGATAAAGTCAAACGTTTCTTTAATACTGGCTCTTTTTACCATCAAATCATCCGAGATGTCTTGTGGTGTTGTTATGATTGGAATTCCACCATAACGTTTGACCATATCAAAATATAGAAAGGCCCTTAGAAAACGCGCCTCTCCTTTTAGGCGCTTTCGCGTTTCGTCATCTAGCGTAGCGCCATCAATCTTTGATAAAAACTCGTTTGCTCGACGAACCTGTTGGTATGCCCAAAAACCCAATGGATTATAAGTCTGATCCCATTGACCTCGAAGGATTTGGTTGGGTGCATCTCCCGTATAATTACATCGACCTTCATCGACGATGTTGTCTTGCGTATTTGAATATTCGTATCCTTGTCTATCATTATACATCTGGTTGACTAATAACTCAATTAATTTACCGTCCGACCATACGTCTTCTTCTGAAATAGCCGATGGATTTTTGGGGTCTAAAAAGTCTGACTCGCAGGAAGAAAAGGCGAAAGTAAAGAAAGCGACTATTGCTATATATTTTGTGAATTTCATAACGTTAATAATTAAAATGAAAGCATAACACCTAGGTTGTAATTACGTTGTTGCGGATAGTAGTTTCCAGCACCTGTTGCAGCTTCAGGATCTAATTCATCGATTTGGCTAATCGTGAATAGATTAAATCCTGATACATATAATCTCATTTTGCTGACTTTGATTTTATCTAACCAGTCGCCAGAGAAATTATATCCCAAGTCCAATGACTTTAATCGCACATAACCGGCCTTGCGCAACCAGAAATTAGAATCGCGATTATTGATTGATCGAGAGTCGACCCATGCAAGCGGATATTTGGCGTCTGGATTCTCCGGAGACCATGAATCAGCAAAATAAGCGAAGTTATTACTTGACCCACCGTTCAAATACATCACTCGTCCAGCGGCAGTCAACATCATATTACGCTGTGAAGCCCCTTGGAAAAAGAAATTCATGTCTAAATTTTTCCACGAGAGCGATCCATTAAAACCGTACATAATGCGCGGTTCACTTCCATAGTTAGCAATGACTTTTTGGTCTTGGATAGTAATCGCGCCATCACCGTCGATATCAGCGTATTTGATATCTCCTGGAAGACTTTGCAAACCGAACTGTTTGCCGCCATACCATGAATCGGCTTCTTCTTTTGATCGAAATAAACCCAATGCTTCGTAGCCTGCACGGTAGCCAATGGGACGCCCTAGTTGTTTATTGAAGTCCATCGCATTCGCGGGATCGTCGATTTGTGTAACTTCATTTGTTGCATAAGAGCCCACTAGCCTAAAATTGTAACTCCAGTCATTAACAGCGTTCTGATGGCCGATAGTGAATTCAATACCTTTACTTTTAACTTTGGCATAATTTTCATTTGGCAACTGGCGTCCAAAAGTTCCAGGAACCGATCTATCCTTGCTCCAAAGGATGTCGCGGGTATGTCGGAAGAAATAGTCAACTTCGAAATTCAACATAGAATTCCATAGGCTCCATTCCAATCCGATGTTCGTGTTGTCTTGTTTTTCCCAAGTAATATTATAATTCGGATAAACACCATATCCAACCTGTGGTACAGCTTGCCCGTCGACCACAGGCCCTGCCCCGGTTATGATTGAATAACTCTCTAAGAATTGATATGCATTCACTCGATCGTTACCTATCAAACCCTTAGATGCCCGTAGCTTTAGGTTATTTATAAAGTTCAAACTCTCATTATTCTTAAAAAAAGGTTCTTCTGAAATTCTCCAACCAGCAGAAACTGCAGGAAAGAAGCCAAATCGTCTCTCTTTCGGGAAACGATAAGAGCCATCATACCTAAACGTCCCTTCAAACAAATATTTTCCTGCGAAAGCATAATTCACGCGCCCCACGAGCGAACGACGTGCATCGTTAATATATCCACGTCCATCAATGGATTGATTAGTTGGTCCACTCGCAAAAAATTCATCTTTTATATTTGATATGAAATCTTCCTTTCTCGCGGTGAAGTTTTTACCTTTTGCTCCATATTGCTCATAGAGTAGCATACCGGCAACATTATGATTATTAAAGTCGCGGGCGTAGTTCATTGAAATATTGTAAGTCGTATTGGTCAAAGCATCAAAACCTTCGGTTAATGACGTTTTACTACCCACCATTTTTTCATTGGTCACATTTCCCTGTGCATCTTCATCGTACATGGTATAAGGCATCGCGAACACCTTATTGAAATAATGTTGTTTATAGTACGAGAAATTTCCGTTCAGTGCGAGTCCTTCAGTCAGTATGTCTAACTTTTGATTAAAGAATAACGTTCCTTGAAAAATATCGTATTCTTGATCTTTGTACCCAGAGTTTCTTATCATCTCTACCGGATGCGAACCTGTGGTATTAGCAGCTCTACCGCTTGGGTGATATGCTAAACGCGTAGGAGAAGCGTTGATAACACGATGAAAGATTTCCGAAGCGTCCCAACTTGGAGATTCAAAAAGCTCTTGTCGTGCTTCAAGATTTAATCCAACCGTTAAACTATTTGTTATTGAAGCATCGATATTTGAACGAATATTATATCGTTTGAAACCGATATTATCATATAGTCCGGTTTGGTTCAGATAACCTAGCGAACCAAAATATCGAACAGACTCGCTACCACCCTGAAGACTCAAATTATGTTGATTTTGAGGACTACGATCTTTGAACGTTTCAGCATACCAATCGGTTCCACTTTCCTTAAATTTCTGTAATTCAGCATCGGTATAGAAGTTATTTGCCTGTGCGGGGTTATTCGGGTCGTAGCCTTGATTATAGAATGCCTGATTGCGCGTAACGCCATAGTCATAAGCGGTCATTAACGTTGGATATTGGGTTGGCTCCTGCAGCCCTACCATGCCAGAGTAAGTTAAAACGGGTTTTCCGACTTTTCCTCTTTTTGTGGTAATCAGGATAACACCGTTTGCTGCGCGAGCACCATAAACCGCTGCGGCTGACGCATCTTTCAAAACGGAGATGCTAGCGACTTCGTTTGGATCGATATTTCCAAAGCCATCGGAACGAACAACACCGTCGACTACCACGAGTGGATTATTGTCATTCAGTGTGCTCAATCCGCGAACACGAATAGTGGATCCGTTCCCCGGGCGACCATCAGAGTTCACTGAGGAAACCCCAGGCATACGCCCCCCTATTGCATTCGATAAATTATTTGTTGGTGTTTTTGCAATTTCATCTCCACTAACTGTTGCCACAGAACCTGTTAAATTGATTTTCTTCTGCGTACCATATCCAACTACGACAACCTCATCAATATCATCAACAGCCTCCAATAAGGTTATATTTACATTTGAACGATTGCCAATTGCAACTTCTTTACTTGAAAACCCCATCAAATTGACAATTAAAACAGGGTTTTGAGTGGAATAGGATAAGGAATACTCACCTCTTTCATTTGTAGAAACAGCAGCAGAAGTGCCTTTTATCGCCACGGTGGCACCAGCTAGAGGCTCTCCTGACTCTTTGCTAACAACGCCTTGAACGTTGCTTTGCTGATTCCAAGCATTAAGACTCTCCGCATGAATCTGCAATTTTTGAGACTTCAGATTTCCGTTCTGCTTTTGCCTAATTACGATGATGTCATCTTGCATTTCCCAAGAAACGGGCTTTCCGTTTAAAAGGGACTCCATAGCGAGCGGTAAATCCATCGATTTCACATTAATATTCACCCTAAGCTCGGCTAGTTTTCTCCCATTCAGAAAAAACTGTTTACCGGTCTGCTGTTGAATGCTGCGCATGGCCTGTACCAAAGTGATGCCCTCCCCTTTCAGGGTAACTTGCTGCGCGAGTCCATTCCCTAGAACGGTGCAGATATTTAAGAAAGTTAATAAGACTATTAATTTCATGGCTAGTAAAAATGGCTTCCCTAAAGACCTGATTCGGTCTTTAACAATTGAATAAAAAATCATAATTTTAAGTGGTTTAAATTGTTTTTGTTGCTTTTAATTGGCCTTCCTACAGTTCAATTGATGAAATAATCGATTTAATCACGTCCAAATAGTGTAGCAGCACTATTTGGACTCATTTTTAATCCATTACTTCTTGACTACTAACCGAAAGCGGTTATCTTGTTTTTCCATTCTAAATTTTACACCTCCTTTTTCTAGTGTCTTTAGTACCGTGGTTAATTTATTGGAACGATTGATTTCTGCATAAAATTGAGATTGGGGCACCTCGCCTTCATAAAGAACATCGAAATCATACCATCTACTCAATACTTTCAATGCTTGACTCAAGTCCGTATTGTTGAAAATGAACTTATTATCCTTCCATCCTAAAATGTCGTCTGGATTAAATTGCGTCTTCTCGATAGATGAATCGCTAATAATCGACTGCTCTCCTGGAATTAGATTTAATTTTTCCGAAGATCTAAGTACTTCCCTAACACGGACTTTACCATGTACTAAGCTTGTTTTCTCTAGTTTATCGTCAGCATAAGCTTCTACATTGAAAGCTGTGCCTAGCACCTCTATAATTTGTCTTTTGGTATGTATTAAGAATGGTGTCCGAACCTGCTCTTGATCTGAAAGGTCTGTATGGAACCTCGTAGAAACTTCGAAATACCCTTCCCCTGACAGCTCTACTAATCGCTCATGGTTTTTAAACTTCAAAGGATACTTCAACACACTCCCCGAGTTTAACCAAACCTTTGTTCCGTCGCCTAAAACGAGATGATAGTTACCTCCTTTCGGAACCTCCAAACTGAGCATCACAGTATTTGATAATTCGGAGTCATTGCCAACAGATGTTCCATCGACATAGGATAAACCGTTATCTATCAGAAGCCCAGATTTCGCGGAATCAAGCTCGATAACTTTTCCATTATCGAGTCGCAGAATTGCTTTGGAAGAAGGCGTTGGTATTTCACTAACAATCTCGATATTAGAACTATTTCGACTTTTTTGATATAAAATAAACAAGGTAGAAATGGAGAGTGTGACAAGTAATAGACTCGCTATACGAAGCCATGACATTCGCCTAAATTTATTTGGGAAAACTTTAAATTCTTGCTCCCGAATCTTACCCAATGTTTGGATCCTCAACCTTTCCTCCCATGATTCATTATCGGATTTTTCTAACTCTAATTTTTCAACTAGATCATCCCACAATACACCATCTTCTCCGATCTTTTCGAGAACCCGTTGGAAATACGGATTGGAAGAAGCGTAGCATTCTAAAACAGTGGACTCTTCCTCAGTTATACTGCCATCGATTCGCTTCTGTAAAAGCGATAATATTTCATCGAGATTATACATTGGTTATTAACAATTTCACTAGAAACGGGAAACTGACTTAAACCTTAGCAAAAAAGTTTGATTTTTTTTACATAAAAAAAGATCCTCACAGAACAGAGAAAAGTATGCATAATGACTAAATCCAGCCATAACGACGATCCATCACAAAAAAAGGCGCCTTATCGGCGCCCTGCTCTAATGTCTAATGTCTTACATCTATGTCTGCTAAATACTACCTCAAAATTTGTTTCAAAAATTTGGTATAAGCATCGGAAATCTTCTTCATGCCTATATCGTTAGGATGCGCGTAGTCTACCGTAGATTCTATATCGAAGCCAATATCCTGACTTGACACCCAATACAAATTCGCATCGCCTTTTGCTTTAATCTCTTTAAAAGTCTCGAATGCGACCACCGAAGATGAGCCATATTCTGAAAGGTTACTTTTGCTCATAATGCCCGGCACCTCGCTAGAGCTGTGCGCCATCAGCATAATTGGCGTCTTGGGATGCTTCTTACGCAAGGTAGAAACCGCATTAATGATCAACTTTTTCAGATCATCAGCCGAACGATCTTTGGTAAGCGCTAGGTTAGGGATGCAATCCAACAAATAGGCGGCAGCATCGACATCATTGATGAGGTCTAGGATAGGCTGTTCCAGTCTACCATTTCCGGAGAACGCCAGATTGATGACCGGTTGGCTAAAGTTACGACCAAGCATATTCGTCCAGCCTAAACCTGGGCGTGTTGCACAAGCGCCCTGCGCGATAGAAGTGCCGTAGACAATAATTGGCTTTTCAGTATTTTTCTTGAATTCAAAGCTCGCACCTTCATTAACGCCGATCTCCATCCAATCAACCGCATTATAAAGGGGGAGATAAAGTCTATAATAGTTCCCTTTATCCGTTGGCACTGCAAGGTTTACGTAGTTGTAAGTAATGGTGTCAGCGAACTTGTATTTGCCGAAAGACCATTTCCAATCGCCCTCTTTTTCACCCTTTGCATATAGGTCGACACCGCTCACACCGGTGGTCGGCATATGGGGCATATTCAACGCATTGCGCACCTTATAGCGCACGGATACTTCCGGCGAGTTCGAAACAAACTCCACATAGATACCGGCAGCTTGCTGCCCTAGGTACCACACCGGTTCACGAACTTCTGATTTCAAATTCAATGGCAATCGAGCATAGGCATCGTCTGTTTTTAAAGCAGCTGTACGTCCCTGCAGAGCGGATTCTTGCAATGGATTATGCCAGGAAATACCCTGAGCCAACAAACTGCCGGTAGCCACAAGCAAGAAAAGAGAGCTCAATAAGCTCTCTTTCCAATTATGAAGTGTTTTCTTCATTATAATACTTTTACAGTTACATTTCTCAACCAAATATCATCACCGTGGTCTTGGAAACCGATAACACCGGCCTTTTCTTTTCCACCAACAGTGCTTAACAACTCAAATGCTAACGGCCATTTCTCCTTGCTGAATTTGCTAGCTTGTAGCAATTCAATCCAAGACGGCGTCCATAGTTCGTATTCTACGACTTTTTCATCGTTTTGATAGTGCGTTACTTTCCCTTTATTAACGACAATCTTCGCTCTATTCCACTCTCCTGCTGGGAAAGCATTCTGCGGCTTTGCTGGAATCATGTCATATAAAGACGCGGATTTACGGTTGCCATCAACACCTTGCTTTGCATCCGGGTGGTTCTGGTTGTCTAGCAATTGATACTCAGGAGAAGAGATATAGATTGGTTGGTTTTTAACCTCTTTAGCTAAGAAGAACACACCTGAGTTTCCCGCCTGCGAGATTTTCCATTCAAATTCTAATTCAAAGTTTTTAAAATCGTGGGCAAAAATAATATCGCCACCTTCCGCCTTCGCATTCCCTCCCGGTGCTTTCGAGAATTTCAATGTACCATTGTCGATAGCCCATTTTGCAGGCACATGGTCTTTATTGTACCCTCTCCATCCATTTAAAGAAGACCCATCAAATAATACATAAGCGCCCGCAGAGTTCTTTTTGAAATCTTTAAGATTGACCTTTGGAAGATTATTTAATTCGTATACAGGCTGCGCTTGAGGCGCTGTGGTAGATGATTTTGTTGCACAGGAACCTAATGTTAAACCAAATGCAACGATTAATCCATACGCAAAATTTCTTTTCATAGTCATTAGTCGATTAAGTTGAAAGATTAAATTTAGTGAAACAAATCGTAAATGCAAGGTTTAAAATTGCTGTCCTTCCATGTCGCCCATATCGTTTTGCTCTCTTCTCTCTTTCTTATTTAAGTCTTGAATACCGAAACGGTAAGAGAATGAAAGAGTAACCATTCTACGCATCCAACGGTGTGAGAAATGCATTTGACGATCCGCTAGATAGTTTTTCATTTCAAATTTACGTGTATTGAACACGTCTCTTGCATTCAAGCTTAAGGTACCTTTATTCTTTAAGATATCTTTCTTAAGCGCTACATCCACCCCTTTCATCGGTTCCATCTGCCCTTGCATGGTTTTCATGCCGCTGCGATAATCTCCACGAATTTGTGCAGAAAAAGTAGGCGTAAATTTCACGTTCGTGGTCAGGTTTCCATTCCAGTTGAAGGACTCACGCTCGTTTAATCCCAACCCCGGTTTAGGATTGAATTTGATAGAAGATAAGTTTAAGTTTCCTGTAACATCCCACCAGCTAAAAATATTGACCTTGGAGATCAACTCGAAACCGGCAACATCCATATCGGAGGCATTTTCCCATTTTGAATAATTCACATTTGTGCGGTCGCCCACAATTTCCGAAATCATGGATGGATCGTACAATACCGGTTGTACTTCATCATTTACACGACGATAGAAAGCAGAAGCTACGAAATTCCATTTATCATAGAATTTAGAGAAACCTAACTCCATGGCATGGATATCCTCCGGCAATAGGTTTGGATTTCCTTGCATAAAGTTCTGCTCGTCTGACATGTTGATAAATGGATTCACCTGCCACCCTCTAGGACGTTGTACGCGACGTGAATAACTTAACTGTATCTTATCCGTCTTCGCTTCCCCCACGCCATAACTCAAGAATACACTTGGATATAAGCGGAAATAATCTAATTTTCCATCAGCACGGATAGGTACTGTAGGCGCATCTTCATCAAAAGAATAGATGCTGGTATTTAAATAAGCCTGTTCGGCGCGCAAACCTAATTGTGCTCCTAATCGGTCGGTCAATTTACGTTGATAATTGGCATACAGCGCATGTACAGCACTGCTCATATCGAAATCATTCGTAACCGAAAAATCTGTCGCGAATTCATTCGTGATGGTGTCTAATAGTGCGGAATACTGGCTTTCATCCGCATAACGTAAGATAGAGCGGTAGCCAGCTTCAAACTTATGATCCTCGCCTAATGGGAGCGTATAGTCTAATTGGAAGTTCCAGTTTCTGCCAAGCTCAGAAGTGGTATTCTGACGTCTTAAATCAGCGATGCCGCTTGCATAGGTTTGGTGGAAATCGTTTGTACCATCTTCCGTGTCATAACCGAATGAGACGTTCGCCATTAACTCTTCGCCTTCACGTTTAAAAGTACGCTTATAGTCTAACTGTGCATCAACTCCGAAATCCTGCTCTTCCTGCATCGCGTTTCTAAAACTGCTTGCACCGTATTCAGGAATGTTCCAATATTGATAATTGATCTTACGGCCGCGTTCATTATCGCGGATACTGAAGTTTCCGGCAATACTAAGTGAATTTTTATCATTGATATAGTAGTCAGATCCCAAACGTATAGTGTGGTTGTAGCCTAATCGGGAGCTCTCGTCTTCGCTACGCGTGCGCGGACTTAAATCCGTAACCTGTCCGTTGATATATTCCGTATTATCATTGAAACCATCGCCCATTGAGTTTCTTCTGGCGAAGTTGTAGCTACCGAAGTAATTCACTTTACCCGGTCTGTAGTTCAATGTAACACCACCGTTTGCATTTTCATAATTACCTACAGAAGCATTCACCGAACCGTTCAGTCCCAATCGTGCATTTTTCTTTAGGATGATATTAACAATACCCGATTGCCCTTCGGCGTCATAGCGCGCAGAGGGGTTGGTGATAATCTCCACCTTATCAATCGCCTCAGCAGGCAGAGACTGTAAGAAGGCATTGATGTCAGAACCTGCCATTGCAGACTCCTTGCCATCGACTAAAATACGTACCGATGTAGAACCACGAAGACTGATCGCACCGTCAGATTCGACCTGCAAGGTTGGCACATTGCCCAACAATTCTTGCGCACTTCCCCCAATGCTGATTGTACTTTGGGATACATCGAATACCTTTTTGTCGATTCCAATCTGCAAATCCGGCACCCTTCCTTGAACTACGACTTCTTCAATCTGCTTACCATCTTCCAAAAGCGTGATCTTTCCAAGATTGAAATCCTGGTTCGCTGTAATGCTGATACTACCTCTGTTGTAGGTTTCATGTCCAAGAAAACTTATTTGTATACGATAGGTTCCTGCCGTTAGGTCTTCAAATCTGAATGTTCCAGCATTGCTTGTTTGCTGACCTTTTTGAGCACCCTGCGCGGCCGCAGGAATTAGATTGACACTCGCACCAATGGCTAATGTTATTCCGTCTTGTTCATAAACAGTTCCACGGATAATACCCTTCTGAGCAAATAAAATAAATGGAAATAGGAATAGGATGAGGAGTAGATGATTCTTCTGCATGCAATATCTTCGTTTCTAGTGATAAGATGCAAAATTGCACAATAAAGGGGGAACTGAGCCTATCGTAACTGCATTATTACGTGTGTCTTAGCCCCTTACTCAATGCTAACGGTAAGTCCCTCAGACTTTAAGATCTTTCGATAAACTTCCATTTCTGTATAGGAGCCTTCGAGAATGGCGCATTTTCCTTTGGTATGAACCGTCCAAGCTATTCTTGCAGCTTCTTCTTCGCCATATTGCAGATAATGCATCAAACATTCGATCACATGATCGAAGGTATTGATATCATCGTTCCATAAGATCAATCGATTGGACTCCTTGGTTACGGCTAGTATTTCTTCAAGTGTAAATGCCTCGGTTTCTACCTCTACGCTCATAATGCAAAAATAGCTTATTTTTCAAATAATTCCTTAATTTTGGCGAACTGTTTACTAATAAAGACCCTATGTTTCAATCAAAAATAGCTGGACTAGGCTACTATGTCCCTAAGAATGTATATACCAATAACGATATGACACGTTTTATGGAGACCTCTGATGAATGGATCCAGGAACGTACGGGTATCAAAGAAAGACGATTCGCCGACCGCGTTGGGGAGACTACAACGAGCATGGCAGTTGAGGCTTCTAAAATTGCGATCGAGCGGGCAAATACAACTGCTGAGGAAATCGATTTTATTATTTTCGCAACATTATCTCCTGATTATTACTTCCCCGGATGTGGCGTTTTGTTACAAAGAGAGATGGGAATGAAAGAAGTCGGTGCATTGGATGTCAGAAATCAATGTTCGGGCTTCGTATATGCACTATCTATTGCCGATCAGTTTATTAAGACCGGTATGTACAAGAATATTCTTGTGGTAGGATCTGAGAAGCATTCCTTCGCACTGGACTTTTCAACACGCGGACGCGCAGTATCTGTTATCTTCGGAGACGGTGCTGGTGCGGTCGTGTTACAACCGACTATAGAACCTGGAAAAGGCATCCTAAGTACACATCTTCACTCCGACGGTGCTGAAGCTGAGAAACTAGCGATGTATTATCCTGGAGCTTCTGCTGGCTGTTATTTGGAAAATCCTCCAGCATGGCCAGAGCAAGAGTTGGGCGGTATGTTGATGACGAAAGAAATGTTGGAGGATGGTTCTGCATTCCCATACATGGACGGACAAGCAGTATTCAAAAAAGCAGTCGTGAAATTCCCTGAAGTTATCGGGGAAGCCTTAGCAAAGAATAGCTTGAAACCGACCGACATCGATATGTTGATTCCGCATCAGGCAAACCTACGTATCTCCCAATTTGTACAAAAGACAATGGGATTACCGGATGAGAAGATTTTCAACAATATTCAGAAATATGGTAATACTACAGCTGCCTCTGTTCCGATCGCACTTTGTGAGGCTTGGGAACAAGGGAAAATCAAAGATGGCGACCTGGTATGTTTAGCAGCTTTCGGCGCTGGGTTTACTTGGGGATCAGCTTTAATTCGCTGGTAATAACCCAATAAAACTCTCATGTTGTCATTGAAACACCAACAGGGATGAAAGTTCATGATGGCTTCTGAAAACAAACACTTTCAGATAAAAAGAGCGGGCTATCGAAATCGATAGTCCGCTCTTTTTATGCGTTCTCTACTGACTCTTGGGAAAGCTTTTCAGTCTTTACGCTCTTCGCTGATTTCTTTTTAGGAAATCTCGAATTAAAAAAGACATCCCAAATCGACGAACTTACGCCAAATCCCTTTTCAGGATCTGAGTAATGATGTAACATATGGTGGTCTTTTATTCTCTTAAAGAGTCCGGATTTGAAATTTGCATGATGCATCGCATAATGGCTCTCGTCATAAATCAAGTATCCTAAGAGAAATCCAGCAAAGAACGCCGCCAAGGTAAACTCGGCAAAGAAAAAACTAAATAGAATATAAATAATAGTAGCCATTGGAATACTGGCTGATAATGGCATAACTAGACGCAATCTATCCTTCGGAAAGTCATGATGTACGCCGTGGAAGATGAAGTGAACACGCTGACCGAACTTTGAAGTAGGTTCGTAATGAAATACCCAACGATGAAGAACATATTCTGCTAACGTCCAGAAAGCTAGTCCGAAGATAAACCACAAGGCTATGGCGCCCGCCGTCATCCCTCCTTGAGCTGAAGCTTTCCATATAAAATAGATGATAACCGGTATCCAAAAGATAAGTGGAACTGTAAAGTGAACTTTGGTTAAGGACTCCAAAAAATCGTTCTTAAACATTCGTGAGGATCCCGTAGAATTCGAAACATATAACTTCTTCGCCATAGTACATCTATTAAAAAAGTAAACCCTAATAGTTAATAATCTAGCCGCAATAGCGTTCGGCTAGCCTAATTGAATTAGAACAAATGTACTTAAAAATGGTTGGGCGCTCTTGAATTAGCTAATATTTTGACAATTTTTAGATAAAAGTCAGAAATAGTAGTTAGTACTTAGTAGTTAGTATTTAGACCTAGGGTTGGAATTAGATTCTATGTATGAGAGAATAGGTGTAATACAATAAATATAAGACACCTCCAAACCATCTCTCCTCTCCTAGATACCTTTTCTCAGAAATACATATCCACAATCCTTAATAACCTACATCTGATATCTAAAATATAATATCAGCCCTAGGTCTAAATACTAACTACTATATACTAAAAAAGCCGCTGACTAAGTCAGCGGCTTTCCTTATACAAATATTTGTTATGCTTATCCGTTTGATAGCGCTGCAGCACCGGAAACAATCTCTGTTAACTCAGTAGTAATAGCAGCTTGACGAGCTTGGTTGTATGACAATTTTAATGAACGCAATAGATCACCTGCGTTTTCAGTTGCTTTGTCCATTGCAGTCATACGAGCACCATGTTCTGAAGCATTAGAATCAAGAACAGCTTTGTAAAGCTGAATCTTAATTGCTTTAGGAATTAGCTCTTCAATAATCTTCTCTTTAGAAGGCTCGATAATGTAATCAAGTTCTGCAACATTCTCTTCTTTTTCTTCAGGTAGCAGAGGTAAGATTTGCTCTGAAGTAAGGATTTGAACTGCAGCATTGCGGAATTGGTTATAAACAACCTCTACGCGGTCGATATTACCTTCCTTGAATTGATCCATAACATATTCTGTCACTTTAGACACATTTTCAAAGTCTAAGTTGTTGAATAGTTCATTATGGTTTCCAATTACATTAAAGTTACGTCTGCTAAAGAAATCATGACCTCTCTTACCGATAGCAATAATACTAACATCACCTCTTGCAAATTGATCTGCATATTTATCAGCGATCAAGTTGTTGGCAGTCTTAATGGCATTCGCATTGAATGCACCTGCCAAACCTCTATTCGAGGTAACCACAATAACCATAACCTTTGTAGGGATACGATCTTGTGTATAAGGCGAATTATTACCCTCTACAGATGCTGAAACTTGTGCTAAAATGTCTCTCAACTTGTTTGCATAAGGACGTAATTGCACAATAGCATTTGTCGCACGCTTCAACTTCGCAGCGGAAACCATTTTCATAGCTTTCGTAATCTGCTGAGTTGATGTTACGGAGGTAATACGATTTCTAACTTCTTTTAAGTTTGCCATATTTCTTTTTTAGATATAGGATCTTAGATTTCAGATGAGTGAACTATCCATTAAGAATAAATCGCCCACCCTACTCTATAGATCTAATGTCTATACTCTAATGTCTAATTAATATTTAGAAGCTAATTCTTTAGCTACTTTTTCTAATACATCAGTCAACTCATCGGAGAACTTACCTGCTTTTAACGCAGATAATACTTCTGGATGACGTTGCTCCAATTGAGTTAAGAACTCCTCTTCGAACTGTCTTACTTTATTTACTGGAACAGCACGTAATAAACCTTTTGTACCTGCGTAAATAATAGCAACTTGTTTCTCTACAGCAACTGGTGAGTATTGACCTTGTTTAAGGATTTCCACGTTACGAACACCTTTATCTAATACTGCTTTAGTAGCAGCATCTAGATCAGAACCGAATTTCGCGAAAGCCTCTAGCTCACGGTATTGAGCTTGGTCTAATTTCAATGTACCAGCAACTTTCTTCATCGACTTAATCTGCGCATTACCACCAACACGTGATACCGAAATACCTACGTTGATCGCTGGACGGATACCTGCGTTGAATAAGTTAGACTCTAAGAAGATCTGACCGTCAGTAATCGAAATTACGTTAGTCGGGATATAAGCTGATACGTCACCCGCTTGAGTTTCGATGATAGGAAGAGCTGTTAATGAACCACCACCTTTAACTAAGTGCTTGATAGACTCAGGAAGGTCGTTCATATTACGAGCAATCTCATCAGAAGAGTTGATCTTCGCAGCACGCTCTAATAAACGAGAGTGAAGGTAGAATACGTCTCCTGGGTATGCCTCACGGCCTGGAGGACGTTTTAATAATAATGACACCTCACGGTAAGCCACTGCTTGTTTAGATAAATCATCATAAACGATTAATGCAGGACGACCTGTATCACGGAAGAACTCACCGATTGCAGCACCCGCCATTGGCGCGTAGAACTGCATTGGAGCTGGATCAGCTGCAGATGCAGACACGATCACTGTATAAGGCATTGCACCTCTTTCTTCCAATGTACGTACGATGTTAGCAACTGTAGAGTTCTTTTGACCTACAGCAACATATATACAGTATACTGGTTGACCAGCATCATAAAATTCTTTTTGATTCAAGATAGTATCGATACATACCGCAGTTTTACCTGTCTGACGGTCACCGATTACTAACTCACGCTGTCCACGACCGATTGGAATCATCGCGTCAATCGCTTTGATACCAGTTTGTAATGGCTCAGTTACTGGCTGACGGTAGATAACACCTGGCGCTTTACGCTCGATAGGCATTTCATATGTTTCACCAGCGATAGGTCCTTTACCATCGATTGGTTGACCTAAAGTATTTACTACACGGCCTAACATACCTTCACCTACTTTAATAGATGCGATACGGTTAGTACGTTTGATAGTATCACCTTCTTTGATTTCATCTGAAGAACCTAAAATTACGACACCCACGTTGTCTTCTTCTAAGTTCATCACGATACCTTGTAATCCGTTTGCAAACTCAACCAACTCACCTGATTGAACTTTTGTTAAGCCGTAAATACGTGCAATACCGTCACCTACTTGTAATACGGTACCCACTTCTTCTAATTCGGCCTCTGACTTAAAGCCTGACAATTGCTCTCTTAGAATTGCCGAAACTTCATCTGGTCTTACCTCTATCATTGTTTAAATTCGTATAAGGGGTTTTTATTCTATTATTTCTTGTCTCGCTAGGCCTATTAATTCTGCCCTGCGAAATGTCTTTCTAATTTCTCTAATTTACCGTTGATGCTTGCATCAATTTGTCTATCACCAACGCGAACAACAAAACCACCAATTAAAGACTTATCAACCTTGTTAGACAAGATTACCTCTTTATTGATTTGTTGAGCGATAGCAGTACGCAAAGCTTGTAAATTATCTTCCGATAGCGGAGCTGCTGAAGTAACTTCTGCTTTCACAATGCCCTTCACTTCGTTGTACTCGGCGATGAACTCCTGCGCAGTAGCAAATACCAATTCAGCACGTCCTTTTTTCACCATGATATTGAAGAAACCAATAATCTCTGGCTTCACCTTACCTTGGAATAATGCGTTCAAGATCGCCAATTTCTTATCTGTTTTGATAATTGGGTTCTTTAAAACAGCTTGCAACTCGGTACTCGATTTAATGATCGACACGATTTCTTCCATGTCGCCCTTAATCTCGTCTAAGTTGTTATGCTCTTTTGACAAATCAATTAATGATTTGGCATATCTTGAAGCTACTTTGAAAACTGACATACGTTAATTCTTAATTTGGTAAGCAATTAGTTTAATTTCACATCTTTCAACAAATCAGAAACTAATGCTTCTTGTTTGTTTTGATCTTCAAACTCTTTGCTTAATACTTTACGAGCAATATCCAAAGATAATGCAGACACTTGATTTTTAACCTCAGCTAAAGCTTTTTGTTTTTGGTCTTCGATCTCACGTTTTGCTTGCTCGATGATTTTACCACCTTCTGCTTGAGCTACTTCTTTCGCTTCAGCAACAATCTTATCTTTCAATTCTTTTGCTTCTTTCAAGATGATATCACGTTCTTCACGAGCTTGCTTTAATAAAGCCTCATTCTCGTTCGTTAAACGCGCCATCTCTAACTTCGCTTTCTCAGCGGAAGCTAAAGCATCAGAAATACCTTTTTCGCGCTCTTCTAAAGCGTTTACAATAGGTTTCCAAGCAAACTTACCTAGGATAAAGATAACGATCAATAAGATGATCAATTGCCAGAAGAACAGACCGTACGAAAACTGATTAATTAATGCGTCCATTTATGTATGTATAAAATATAGATTTTAAGTTCTTTTTTTTGTTAAAACATAACTTGCAACCAACCGTTACAAGTTATGCTTATTTTTTTCAAATCTTGGGGCTTATTTACCTAAGATTAAAGCACCGAATGCTAAACCTTCAACAAGGGCACCGATGATGATCATTGCAGTTTGAATTTTTGATGCTGCTTCTGGTTGACGAGCGATAGCTTCCATTGCAGAACCACCGATTTTACCTAAACCTAAACCTGCACCAATTACGATTAAACCTGCACCTACTAAATTTGGGATCATAATAATTATTATTTATATAATTTAACAAAAAAATTCTACTAGTGATGAGCGTGTTCTTCTACTGCCATACCGATAAATAGGGATGACAACATGGTAAAGATAAACGCTTGTAAAAATGCAACCAATAACTCTAGGAAGAATAAAATCAATGTTAATACCATCGATACACCGATACTTCCAGGGATAGTTAATTGATGTTGGAATAAGTAAACGATTGCAATTAATCCCATTACTACAGAGTGACCTGCTGTAATGTTTGCAAACAAACGTAGCATCAACGAGAAAGGCTTAGTAAACATACCTAGAACCTCGATAGGAGCTAATACGAATTTAAAAGGAACCGGTACACCAGGCATCCAGAAGATGTGTTTCCAATAGTCTTTGTTTGCTTTGAACGTCGTGATTACGAACGTGAATAAAGCTAAACACAATGTGATGGAGATATTACCTGTTACGTTGAATCCAAGTGGAGTCAATCCTAATAAGTTTAAAGTGAAGATTAAGAAGAATACCGAAAGTAAGTACGGCATAAATTCTTTGTAGCGGTGACCGATGTTAGGGATTGCCATCTCGTCACGAACGTAAAGCACTAATGGTTCTAATACACGTGCGAAACCTTTAGGGATAGCGTTAGCACCGTTTTTATAAGTTTTTGCTAAACCGATGAAGCCGATGAACAACAACACTGCTGTCAACATTAAACCTAAAACATTCTTTGTAATGGAGAAGTCTAATGGTTTTTCATTCGTTGCATGATGCTTATCATCATAGGTAATCGTGCCGGCAGCATCAGTTTTATAGATTTTACCGTGGTATAGTTTGTAATAATTTCCAGCCTTTTCAACTACTTTATCGCCATGTTCGAATTCAGCAGCTGAAAACACATGAAGACCGTTGTCAATCAAAATTACAGGAAGAGCGAAGCCATAATGCTTGTTCGCTTCTTTATCCACGAAGAACGTCCAATAGTAATCATCCTGTAAGTGATGATCAATGTGTTCTTTGATTTCTTGGTCTTTTGTTTTTCCCTCAGTTCCGTGTGCTTCCTCAGCAGCGAACGAGCGAAATGGGCTTACAGCGATAAATAATACTGCGATAAATAAAAGTACTCTTCTAAGACTCACCATTTTAACTAGTGTTGAATTATGACAAATTTTGCGCAAAAATACAATTTTATTTGGCATTAGTTCACATTTATGAAAACTTTTTGAAAATTTACTTTTCCACATTGCGACCTTCCGTATTAAGTAGACGAAATGCAATATAGACGTCGAAAAAGAGGTATAAAAAGAATACGCCTAAGAAATTCAACTCGATGAAATTATTCTCCAATAAATCTAGGCCAGAATGAATAAAAATATAGCTCGCTACGGACTTCAATAACATGGCTCCAAGGAATACAAAACCCAGTTGTTTTGGCATCGCATATTCGGCGCCATAAAGGAATAAAATCATCACTAAAGAAGACACCGCACCAAAGGTATACATGCTCGCCAAGCTATAGTCTGTTCCAATCCACCAATGATCTTGATCATTAATCTTAAGGATAAAATAATGCAGCCCATAGGCAATACCCGTCAGAACAACCAAGTAGATTAAGAATTCGAAAATTTTATTCATTTTTATTGATATAGTTTACCTGTCTAATAAATTGGTACATCGAAACCAACACACCCAGCATCGTCAATCCCTTCATCCACCACTCTCCCTCAACTTGATATTTACCATCTAGCCAAGTCCCAACCCAATAGAAAGCATAAATAGTCACGCCCATTTGAAAAGGCATACTCGTGAAAACCAACCACTTATTTACTTTCTTGTTTGATTTTTCTTCTTTCAAAGGTATTCGATTTCAGCAAATATAATTATTTATACCTACGCTATGGCTTCTCTGCCAATATTTCCACGTGTCTTTGTGCTATCCGAATTGCCGGGTAATCCACATCAGACCCTAACATGGTCTTCAGCTCCAATGTTGTCGCCTCGGGATTCTTTTCTATCAGTGTAACAATCTGTGTTAGCTCCTTTTCCGTCATCAGGTCGGTCGCCTCTAGATCGGTACCCATGAAATTGATTAAATGCCCATAAATAGTGCCTACAACCATATTGCGTTTCTCAGCAATTTCCGCAATCTCCATTCCATCCTGAAACATCTCTAAGGTAATCGACTTGGTATCCTTTTCCTTCTCATTCTCAGACTCCTTCGGCAGATCATCCTTTGGCTTCGCCCAAGTCAACAATTCCTCCGAAACTTGATCATTCGACTTGGTCAATGCCTCCGCAATCGTCAAGCTGTGCTTCAGTTGCTCAAACTTACGTTTGAAATCTAACAACAAGCCCTTCAACAAAGTCACATACTTCTTCGTGCGCTTCTTGACCTTCCAAGCTTCTAAATGGGCTTCCAAGGCCTGCAAGCAATCTTTTTCAAAGGTTGGCAAAAACCAATTCACCGCAGCTTTAGAACGATCGCAGATCAGGTCGTAATCAATTTCCTCTCGTTTGCTCAATAGTCCATGCAGTTGAGTCATAAATTTATTCGCCACCTGTTCTTGTTTTTTCAGCGCATCTAAAATGCCCGTTAATACCGTAATCGCCTCTTCCTTCTGTTCCATCTTCTTGTCGCGATACTCTTCCACAAGTTTCTCGAATTCGTCCGTCAATTGGTGCCAACGGAAAGAGTGCAAAAGAATCTGTCCTAAATAATTCTGCCTGCTCTTCTGCAGGATATCATCTAGATTACCCATAGCGGCCATCTGCTTCATAAAGTTCACCACCTGATGGTCGGTGCGAATAGCAAATGGAGAAATCTTAGAACGCAATACCAAACCCTCTAAGCCCGTCAATCTACTCAAGGCAACATAGACCTGCCCAGCCGCGAAAGAAGTCCCTGCATCAACGATAGCCTTCTCAAACGTCAATCCCTGGCTCTTATGTATCGTGATTGCCCAAGCCAACCGCAAAGGGAATTGCGAAAAGGTACCTAACACTTCTTCTTCAATCTTATCATCCCCTTTGTTGTAGGAATACCGAATATTCTCCCAAGTCTCCCGCTTCACCACGACATCTTCCTCATCATTTGGAAAAGAAACGATTACCTGATGCTTATCTAAATTAATATCCTTAACCGTACCTATCTTCCCGTTGTAATAACGTCTATCCTCCCCTGTGTCGTTCTTAATGAACATCACCTGTGCACCGATTCGCAAACTCAGATTCTCGTCGGCAGGAAACATCGACTGACCAAAATCGTCCTTAATCAGCGACTTTATCTGATGTAGCTTCGTATCCAAGCTCATTAGTTTTTCCTGATTTATTTGATCAGCTAGGCGATTATGTGAAGTCAGCGTAATGTATTGCTCGTCTTTTTCCGGAACAAAATCCGGTTTATAATGGGCATTCAGTTCTTCTAACTCTTCAGCACTCGTCTCATTATTGCGAATGCTATTCAACACACGAATAAAGGCATCGTCCTGTTGTCTATAAATCTTTTTTAACTCGATCAATATCGGCGGATGTTGCTTGAATACCTTAGCATCAAAGAAAAACATACTGCTGTAGTAATCTCTCAATACCTGCCATTCTCTGTCCTGCACTACGGGTGGAAGCTGATATAAGTCGCCAATGAACAGAACTTGCACACCACCAAAGGGACGCATATCCCGACGGACGCTTTTTAGGATTACGTCGATCGCATCCAGCGTATCCGCACGTACCATCGACACCTCATCGATAACTAACAACTCCAGCTCTTGAAGAATAGCGCGACGCTGTTTCGTTAGCTTGATTGTACTGAACAAGCGATGTTTATTGTAGATAAATTGATCTGTTTCACCCCATTGCAAAGGATAATCTTCAATAAAAACACCAAAAGGCAGCCAAAACAATGCATGTAGCGTAGTGCCACCCGCATTCATTGCCGCCACACCTGTTGGCGCCGTAACAGCCATCTTCTTATAGCTATTTTCACGAATAAACTTCAAGAAGGTGGTTTTACCAGTACCGGCCTTTCCAGTTAAAAATATAGGTTGTTGCGTCTGATTGACGAAAGCAACAGCTTGAGCAAAAACATCATTATCGGTATCGAAACTCTGAGACATAGCAAGTAAAATTACAAGGACAAATATACGTCAATTCGGGCGAAGGACTTTCGAAATATGCTTGTATTAATTCAAAAGTTATATTATCTTCACCATGTAAACGTAAATAACCATGGCATATATTGATAAAAATGATTTGTTCCAAGAGGTTGAAACAAAGTTGACCGAGAAAGGCTTTAAGATTGAGAATGTTGATCAAAACAGACCGTGGGGTGGTTTCTTTGTTATCAATGAGGAGCAAGCACAGGAGTTTGCCAATGCATACTTCGAAGGACTTGACGTTCAAGATTTAAAGATCTCTGGCAAATTGAGCCCAAAGATTCTTATTGTTGGACCGAACAAACGTCTTTCTTGGCAGTATCATCATCGTAGAGCAGAAATTTGGCGCGTCATTCGCGGCGAAGTAGGCGTAGTAACAAGCCCGAACGATGAAGAACATGAATTAAAAATCTTGAAAGAAGGCGATTCTATCCGCCTAAGTCAAGGTGAAAGACACCGATTAGTAGGTATGGAATCCTATGGCGTAGTTGCTGAAATTTGGCAACATACGGATGCAGGAAATCCATCGGATGAAGAAGACATTGTACGCGTGCAGGACGATTTCGGCCGCGGAGAATAATAAACGGTATTCCAATGAAAAGAGCTGTTCCAAAAGGACAGCTCTTTTTTTTGCACCCAAAATTCCAATATTCACATCCTTTAGCAGAATGCGGATTATTCGACAAGGGACTAGACAATACTCCTACATGCAGCAAAGCTTGATTACGTTTACTGTTAAGTTTTTTTATATTTTTGCAATGGTTCATTCATATCTAGTATAAATTATGACAGCATATAACGAAGACAGTATACGATCGCTCGATTGGAAAGAGCATATCCGGTTAAGACCAGGTATGTACATCGGTAAATTGGGAGATGGTTCTGCTTACGATGATGGTATTTATGTTTTGCTAAAAGAAGTTGTGGACAACTCAATTGATGAGTTCGTAATGGGTGCAGGCAAAACGATTGATATTACAGTAAACGATAATAAGGTTTCCGTACGAGATTATGGTCGTGGGATTCCTATTGGTTCTGTTGTCGATGTTGTTTCAAAAATCAATACCGGTGGTAAGTATGACAGTAAAGCCTTTCAAAAGTCAGTTGGATTAAATGGTGTGGGTACAAAGGCCGTAAACGCCTTGTCTAACCAGTTCACCGTACAATCCTATCGCCAGGGACAAACACGTATTGCCCTATTCAGCAAAGGCGAGCTACTAACCGATGAACAAAAAGAAACAACGCAAAGAAACGGTACATCCGTAACTTTCTACCCTGACGATTCTATTTTCAAAAACTACAAATATCGTTTAGAATTTGTAGAGAATATGATCTGGAACTACGTGTTTCTAAACTCTGGATTGACCATCAACTTCAACGGAGAGAAATTCATTTCAGAAAATGGTCTTAAAGATCTATTAGAGCGCAATGTAGACACAGAAGGCATGCGCTATCCTATTATCCACTTACGTGGTGAGGATATCGAAATCGCTTTGACCCACGGTCAGCAATATGGGGAGGAGTATTATTCCTTCGTCAACGGGCAGCATACTACACAAGGAGGAACACATCAAGCAGCATTCCGCGAGGCGCTCGTAAAAACCATCCGCGAATTCTATAAAAAGGAATTTGATGCGTCAGACGTACGTGCCTCTATCATTGGCGCAATCGCTATCAAAGTTCAAGAACCGGTTTTCGAGTCGCAGACGAAGACAAAACTGGGTTCCCAAAGTGTTGGACCAGACGGGCCGACCGTCAGAACCTTCATCAATGACTTCGTAAAAAAAGCATTGGATGATTATTTGCATAAAGATTCTGCAACGGCAGACGCGTTATTAAAACGTATCATGCAATCGGAGCGCGAGCGCAAAGATATTGCCGGTATCAAGAAATTAGCTAATGAACGTGCGAAGAAAGCTTCGCTACACAATAGAAAACTGAGAGATTGTAAGATTCACTTCAGCGATAAGCATGAACGCAATTTAGAGACCACCCTATTCATCACCGAGGGGGACTCGGCAAGTGGTTCCATCACCAAATCGCGTGATGTACAAACACAAGCAGTCTTCAGTTTAAAAGGTAAGCCCTTAAACTCTTACGGTCTGACCAAGAAGATTGTCTACGAAAATGAAGAGTTCAATTTAT
The DNA here is from genome assembly GCF_002455685.1 of Sphingobacterium sp. UBA6645. Lineage (NCBI taxonomy): Bacteria > Pseudomonadati > Bacteroidota > Sphingobacteriia > Sphingobacteriales > Sphingobacteriaceae > Sphingobacterium > Sphingobacterium sp. UBA6645. Next base: position 31,736 of record NZ_DKLH01000010.1, on the reverse strand, counting down.
TGCAACACGCGTTGAATATTGAAGACGGTATCGAAGGACTACGTTATAACAATATCGTAATCGCCACGGATGCCGATGTCGACGGAATGCACATTCGCCTGCTCCTGATTACATTCTTCTTGCAGTTTTTTCCAGACTTAGTGAAAGCGGGCCATGTTTCCATCTTGCAAACACCATTATTCCGCGTAAGAAACAAAAAAGAAACAATCTACTGCTACTCTGATGAAGAAAGACAGCGCGCGATCGCCAAATTGGGCGCCAAGCCTGAGATCACACGATTTAAAGGTCTTGGAGAGATCTCACCATCGGAATTCGGCTTATTCATAGGGAATGATATGCGTTTAGAGCCTGTTATTCTTTCAAAAGACAATAAACTTCCACAGTTGCTTGAGTATTATATGGGTAAAAATACCCCAGATCGTCAGCAGCACATTGTCAACAACCTACGGGTTGAAGTTGACCTGGAGGAAGAACTGGCTAAAGAAGCCGTATAACCTATATGGGGGAGGATTTCCTCCCCTACTTATATTTACAACCTAACCTAACATGCATAATCAAACCTTAATTCTCATCCAATGCAGGGATGCAGTTGGTCTCGTGGCCATCATTTCCAATGTATTGGCACAGCATCATCTGAACATTGTTGCGATGCGCGAGTTCGTGGATGAAGTCGATCGAAAATTCTTCGTACGCGTAGTGTGTAGCGGAACATTGCACAATAAAACCAAACTTCAAGAAGATCTGTCCGCACAGCTTCCAGAGAGCACCCAACTGACAATCAATCCGGATATACAGAAGAAACTCGTTATCCTGGTTACCAAAGAACACCATTGTCTAGCGGATATCTTAGTTCGCTATTATTTCAAGACCTTACAGGCCGACGTTGCTGCCGTCATCGGAAACTACGATACGCTTCAACATTTTACAGAGAAGTTCGATATCCCTTTTCATCATATCTCGCATGAAGGAAAATCAAAAGAGGAATTTGAATTCGAACTTGCTGAAGCGATAAAACCCTACCAACCCGATTATATCATCCTTGCGAAGTTCATGCGTATTTTATCGCCGACCTTCGTAAGCCAGTTTAAAGGTAAACTCGTAAACATCCACCACTCCTTCTTGCCCGCCTTTATCGGTGCAAACCCATATCAGCAAGCGCATGACCGGGGTGTAAAAATTATTGGAGCAACCGCACACTATGTCACCGACGACCTCGACGAAGGACCCATTATCGTGCAAAACACCAAGTCAATCGACCACAGCTACGACGTACAACGTATGCGAACAGCAGGAAAAGAAATCGAAAAAGCGGTACTCATACGAGCTATACAGTTGCTGACGGAAGATAGAGTGATGCTGAATGGAAATAGGACGATTGTTTTTAAGTAGTAGTTAGTATTTAGTAGTTAGACCTATGGCGGCCATGCATTTCTTTCTATAGTTGTCTTGAACCAGGAAAGAAAGGATTCAAGGGTGGACAGGATGTGTCGCCATAGGTCTTAATACTAAATACTAACTACTAAATACTATTTCTGAACCAGGAAAGGAAGGATGAAAAAGATGAACAGGATCGGGTATAACGTCTTTTCAGGGAATAGACATCGTACGTTTAAAAGGAGACGTTTAGTGAAACGTCTCTACGCGGTTCGTCATGATTTCCACCTATATAGTTCAAAATTGTATAGAAGCCAATTGGACGCCAATGCGTAGAGACGTTTCACTAAACGTCTCCAACTCTATACGTGACCTCTAATCCATACACCCTTCCGTTCGGATTAGATACTAGACATCAGACCCGATCCTGCCAATCCTTGAACCCTTCATTTCTTGGTTCAAAACAAAGCATCCTGTCCGTCCTTTCTTGGTTCAAAACACCCCTACCTTAACTTCCTTTCCCAGTAGAGTCTCCTATAACTTTCCCCCATTCCATACCTCTTTTACTCCCAAATCAAAGCCCTTCGGAAGCGGTTTTGATAGGGTTATATATTGGGTTTGAAAGGGCTTTGAAAGGGAAGTAAACCAACGAAGCTTGGGAGCTTCTATTTCGTCGGTGTGATGTATATCACATTTCCCCCTATGCTGCATTACTTTTTCTTTGCTTAAAATTTTGCTATTTGCGACGCACAGATAAAGAAGATGACCCATACATTTCACATTCCTGTATTAGGATTGGCCTTTTCCGTCGACACTCCGCTTAAAGTAGCTCAATACGGCATTTCCTCGGTAATGTCTATTGTAGACGATGAGCTCGTTGAGCGACTGAGAGCCTACTATTCTAAACAGCATAATCTACCTTACAAAGAGATTGAAAAATATAGTCCTGATGCTCGGGCGAACCGCATCAGCGCATATTTAAACATGGTTAAAGATTTAGTCGATAAGCAAATTCGACATATTAAGCGAGCGAATTGGTTAAAGGATGATCATGCGATACAGTATTTTCGATTATTACCGGAAGGGGGATTGAAACAGCTTTTCAACACATGGCTGACGCTAACCCCTAGCCCAGAAAAGGAATCGCTTACAGAAATTATTAAAGAACAGATTACTGCTGGCGACATCGATGTCAACATCATGTCTAAAGTCGATAAGATAAACCATGCAAAGAACGGCGAGATGCTTCCGGAACAATTCTCCGATGCCTCGGCTGCTCTTCGTGGGTTTGCGAACAGTAACTTACGATCATCTGTGGTTTTGTCTGCAGGGATGAATCCTAGGCTGTATAGTTACCTCGCTGAGTTTCCAGCCTTTATGCCGAACAGCGCTGGAACATTCGATAAGAAGATAACCTTAAAAGTATCTGATTATCGATCTGCTCTTATTCAAGCTAAGTTTTTAGCGAAGAAAGGTATTTGGATTTCCGAATACCGTATCGAATCGGGCTTAAACTGTGGAGGACATGCGTTTGCCACCGAAGGCTTCCTATTAGGCCCGATTCTAGAAGAGTTTAAAACAAATAAACTTAATATGATTCAGGAGGTTTTGCCATTGTACCAACAAGCATTGGCAGAAAAAGGGATAATTTTTAACGATACACCCCTCCTAAAAATCACCGTTCAAGGTGGTGTAGGTACAAATCGGGAACACCAGTTTTTGATGAACCATTATGGTGTCGATCAAGTTGGCTGGGGTTCCCCATTTTTACTGGTTCCGGAAGCAACGACTGTGGATGAAGAAACCCTGCAGAATTTAGCGAGCGCAGATGCTAGCGACTTCTATATCAGTGAAGCCTCGCCGCTGGGTGTGCCTTTCAACAATTTCAGAAAAAGCACCGCAGAGATTAATCGCCTGCAGCGTATCGAACAGGGAAAACCTGGTTTCCCATGTACCAAAAAGTATCTCGTTTCCAGCAATGTTTGTGGCGAGGAATTGATCTGCACAGCCTCTCGACAGTATCAAAACCTGAAGATCAAGGAACTGAAAGCACAAGATCTGCCACAACCGGAATATCAGCAGGCATTTGATAAAATAGTGGAAAAGCAGTGCCTTTGCGAAGGATTAGCCGCTCCGGCCTATTTAAAATATGATATTTTAAAACCTAGAGAACGTAAGGCTGTTGCGATCTGTCCGGGTCCGAATACCGCCTACTTTAAGAAAGTCTACAGTTTGAAGGAGATGGTAGATCATATTTATGGTCGAATAAACGTCTTAAAAAACGTGGAACGTCCATCGCTTTTTGTGAATGAGCTAGAACTCTATGTAAAACACCTAGCCACTTACATCAACAATAACGTAGCAGATCTAGACAATAAGAAAAAGAAATACATCAATAAATTCAATGCGCAGTTGTTAGAGGGCATTGCCTACTATCGCGGATTGCAGGAGCAAGTACAGCAGGCATTCGGCGAATCGAAGGCGAACTTCCTTGAACAATTAAATCGTTATGAATTACAATTGAAACCGCTTGTGGTTGAATAAGACGGTTGAGAAGATACTTATTACCTATGAAAACGGAATTGGCCATCTATTGATGGCCTTTTCTATTTTGCTATTTTTCTGAACTTTCCAAAGACACCTAATGGCAATTTAGGACCAGCAGTTGCCTGAAGAAAAAGCTCTCCGATTTCAAGATTTTCAACCTTAGGGTAGGCTGTTTTTATCAAGTTTTCTACGATTACAGAAGAAAAACCTAATGAATACGTGTTCAGAATAAGGAAGTGCTCGTTAGGATCCAGCAATTGTACAACATCGCGCATCATCTCCATGATATGATCTTCGAGTTTCCATTTCTCGCCCTTCGGACCATGTCCGTAAGCTGGAGGGTCGAGGATAATCCCGTTGTAGGTATTTCCACGTTTCAACTCTCGCTTCACAAACTTCAGTGCATCTTCAACAACCCAACGAATGTCTTGAAGTTCCGATAGTTCCTGATTTTCATTCGCCCATGTAACGACCTGCTTAATCGAGTCGACATGCGTCGTATCGGCACCTGCCGCCTTCGCAATCAACGAGGCGCCACCTGTATAAGCAAATAGATTGAGTACTTTGGGTTTTGGAGTTTTGAAAGATTTAATGGAACTGGAAATATAGTCCCAATTTACTGCCTGCTCCGGAAAAATACCCACATGCTTAAAAGAGGTTAGCCCCAGGCGGAAGCGGATAGCTACATCGGAATTTTTATATTCAATATGCCAACGATCTGCTGCCTTTGGGTTCTTCTTTAACCACTCTCCGCTTGTTGCCGAGCGACCTTTAAACTTAATATGATAACGCTTATTCCACTCAGCTTCAGAAAGGCTCTTTGGCCAAACAGCTTGAGGTTCCGGACGAATAAGAATTAAGTCACCAAAGCGCTCTAGTTTTTCAAAATCGCCACAGTCTATTAATTCGTAATCTTTCCAGTGTTGTGGAGTAAGTAGTTGTATTTGCGTTGAAGTATTCAATGTGATATTTTTCTGCAAAGATAGAAAATTAGAGCAAAGATTCGGGATACCCCCATTATTGCTTGATGGTATCTCGGGCTGCTTTCATTAACGGGCTGGCGAATACGAAGTCGTTGAGTTCTTTATTATCAGACTTCAACATATCCTGATTCGAGCCTTCCCAGTATTTCTGTCCTTTAAATAAGAATAGAATATAATCGCCGATACCCATTACCGAGTTCATATCATGCGTTACGACTACGGTAGTACATTTAAACTCGTCTGTAAGTTCTTGTATCAATTCATCGATAAGAATAGACGTAGCAGGATCAAGTCCCGAGTTGGGCTCATCGCAAAATAAATATTTAGGATTCATGCTGATTGCACGCGCAATACCGACCCTTTTCTTCATACCTCCGGATAGTTCAGAAGGATATAGATCATTTTTTCCGGCAAGATTTACCCGCTCAAGACAGAAATTTGCTCGCTCCACCTTTTCTGCTCTGCTCATGTCAGAGAACATATCTAGGGTAAAGACAATATTCTGCTCTACAGTCATGGAATCAAAGAGCGCGGAGTTTTGAAATAACATCCCGATCTCCTTACGAATAGGCACCTTCTCCTCGAAACTCATCTTCGTGAATTCCTGTCCATCGAAAAACACCTTGCCTTCGGTAGGTTCATGAAGACCGACAATACATTTCAGGAGCGTACTCTTTCCTGAGCCGGATCCACCAATGATCAAACTTACTTTTCCAGGTTCGAACACCGCATCAATACCGGTTAAAACATGGTTATCGCCAAAAGTTTTATGAATATTCTTAACTTCAATCATTGTATTATAACATTAATGCGGTAATGATGTAGTCACACGCCAAGATGCTGATACATCCGATTACTACAGCGCGCGTACCTGCCTGTCCTACTTCCAAGGCGCCCCCTCTTACGAAGAACCCTTTGTAAGCTGGTACAGAAGTGATAATAAAGCCGAATACAAATGCCTTGACCATGGCAACAGCCACCGTAAAACCATTGAATCCACCTTGGACACCTTCTATATAATCATCGGCACTGACCGCTCCGGACAATACCCCTCCAAATAAACCACCTACCAAGGCACAGCCAATGGCCACTGTTACTAACACAGGTACCATGATTACCCCGGCAATGATTTTTGGGAGGATAAGGTATCCTGCAGCATTGATCCCCATGATTTCCAGGGCATCGATTTGCTCGGTTACCCGCATAGATCCGATTTGTGATGAAATGGAACTACCAACTTTTCCCATCAATACTAATGCGGATATGGTTGGTCCTAATTCTAGAATATTGGAGTCGCGGTTAATCTGTCCGATTACGGAACTAGGGATAAGATCAGAAACCAACTGAAAGGCAATCTGCATGGTCATAACGGCACCAATAAAGGTGGAGATAATCACGATAAGCCCTACAGACCCTACGCCTATCTCTGTCATTTCATGAATAATTTCCCTTATGTATATTTTCCATTTCTCAGGTTTTCGGAAAACCTTTTTCAATAGTAACAGGTACTCACCAAAATAGTAAAATATCATATGTTGGTTTTATTACGTTTTATGATTCTTAGTCTTGTTTTTAACGTAGTGAAGAACAATTTGTTTTTTAATTTCTCAATATACAAATTACTCTCGACTATTTTCACCGACAAATCTAATTGATTTACCGAAAATATCCCTAGCATAACCTATTTTAAGTGATTTAATTTGTATTATCGTGCTAGTTTTGGGACAACAAAACAAACTAACAATGAACAATAAAGTAGCAACAGGTATATGGTTAGTCTTCATCGGACTGGTATTTCTATTAGACAATTTCCGTGTCATCGACTTTCATTTTTTACAGGTCTTAAGATTCTGGCCGCTCCTATTAGTTTCAATTGGTCTCAACCTATTGTTACAGAACCGACCGTATAGCACCTATTTAACAGCCGGGATCAACATTCTCCTATGTGTTTTCGTGTTCTTTAAAGGAATTTATCCGGACAAAAATGCCAATACGAATTTCGAATCGATGATCGGCAACAGCGTTATTATTGAGAATACAGACGATAAGGACAAAAGTTACAGTAAGACCGTCCGTGCAGACTATAATTCGGAGGTTCAAGAAGCGAAACTGACAATAAACGGCGGAGCCGCTAAATATAGATTTGTTACCAAAGCAGACTCCTCCAACTTATTTAGTGGATCTACTAATGCCAGCAACATGAAGTTGAATTTGGATAAGTCAGGTACGACAAAGACTAAGCTGGAACTTAATTCGAGCATTAAAGGAAATGGAAAGAGCAATAATTTAGTAGAGTTGAGTCTGAATGAGGCTCCAATTTGGAACTTTGAGTTCAATATTGGTGCAGCAGCGGTAGAAGGAGATTTCAAAAAACTGAAAATCAAAAGACTTGAGTTGAACTCGGGAGCTAGCAAAATGACCTTATCGCTGCCTACGCCTACCCTAGGAACAACTGAGCTAGAAATAAATACTGCCGCATCCCAAGTACACTTGCAAATTCCGAAAGGCGTTCCTTGCATGGTGGAATATGATAGTATCATCTCGAACAATAAACTTGAAGATATAGAGCATAAGGATGGCGACGTTCGTAAATCCACAGGATATGACCAGGCAGCAAATCGCTATCACATCGTCATCTCCGGCGCCGCAAATTCCCTAACTGTCGTACGCTATTAAAGGGAAAATAGCTAACTTTGCATTAGCATGGACAGTATTACATCAGCACACTTAGGAGGCGGCTATTGCAACTCCAAAACTACCTATAGCAGATTCCTAACCCGAGAGGTACAAATAGGCAATATTCCTATGGGTGCACATCACCCCATCCGTATACAAAGTATGACAACCGTTGATACGATGGATACGCTTGGATCTGTAGAACAAACTATTAAGATGGTTGACGCGGGGTGTGAATATGTACGTATCACTGCACCGAGCATCAAGGAGGCGGAGAATTTAGCGAATATAAAAAATGAATTGCGCAAGCGGGGCTACGATGTCCCGCTTGTTGCGGATATACATTTTACACCAAATGCTGCGGAGGTTGCTGCACGCATTGTTGAAAAAGTTCGTGTGAACCCAGGCAACTACGCCGATAAAAAGAAATTTGACCAGATCGACTATACGGATATTGCCTATCAAGCAGAGCTTGATCGTATCTATAAGAAGTTTGCTCCCCTAGTAAAAATCTGTAAAGAGTATGGCACCGCGATGCGAATTGGGACGAATCATGGTTCTCTTTCCGATCGTATTATGAGCCGGTACGGGGACACTCCGGAAGGAATGGTGGAGTCGGCATTAGAGTTCATTCGCATCTGTGAAGATTTGAACTACTATAATTTAGTTGTTTCGATGAAATCCTCCAATCCGCAAGTGATGGTGCAAGCCTATCGTTTGTTGGTGGAGAAGATGGTTGCGGAGAATATGAATTATCCTTTGCACTTAGGTGTTACAGAAGCTGGTGACGGCGAAGATGGACGTATTAAGTCGGCAGTGGGTATTGGAACACTATTGGAAGACGGTCTTGGTGACACGGTTCGTGTATCGCTTACCGAAGAACCAGAAAAAGAAGCACCAGTCGCTATCGCATTAGTAAATCGATATGCGAAACGTGAAAAACAGATTCAAGCAGTCGCTCAACGTGAAATTCTAAGATTAACAAACGAGATCACGACCAAGCCTTATGAGACGAAGGAGGTAAATGCTTTTATTGGCGGCTCCCTGGTTCCACGTGTCGTGGTCGATATTTCAAAAAAGAACTTAAAGGACCCATTTATCTTGACGGATGTGGGTTATAAATATGACGCTGTTTTAGATAAGTATCATATGGGCGATCAATCTGTAGATTTTGTATATCTCGCAGACGGCTTGCCTTCCTTTACGATGCCTGGTAACTTAAAACAGTTATATAACTATGGAACTTGGGTTAAGTTGGCGAATAAAACCAATATACACCCGATTTATCGTTTACAGGAATTTGTTGCTGCCGAGCACAAAGATCCAGTATTGAACCTTGTGCATATCTCGAATGATGATTTGGCGGGCGATAGCTTTTCGCAGCTACCCCTGGACGAGACAGTTGTATTCGTTTTAGAAACCAATCACATCCATGGAATGGCCGATCAGCGCCAGTTCTTTGCGAATCTGCAGGAAATTGGATTAGATAATCCTGTTATTATCAAACGTAGCTATCCGAAGGAAGAATTTTCGGGTCCTATGGGTGATGTCATGAGCCCTGAAGAACCTATCTCGAAGATCCAGCTTTATGCTGCTACCGATTTGGGTGCTTTGTTGATCGATGGATTAGGCTCGGGTATCTGGATTGATAGCGAGGCAACACCTACCGACAAACTTAGCTCAGTATCTTTTGGTATTCTACAAGCAACACGCTCCAGAATATCGAAAACAGAGTATATCTCCTGCCCTAGCTGCGGCCGAACCCTCTTCGACCTACAAGAAACTACGCAGATGGTAAGAAGTCGTACTAACCATTTAAAAGGTTTAAAGATTGCCATTATGGGTTGTATCGTCAATGGACCTGGAGAAATGGCAGACGCCGACTATGGTTATGTAGGTGCAGGTCCCGATAAAATTACACTATATCGAAGCAAAGAAGTCGTAAAAAGAAATGTTAGCTCTGCTCGCGCTTTAGATGAACTGATCGAGATAATTAAATCTGATGGACTTTGGGTGGAGGAAGGTAGTATTTAGTAGTTAGTATTTAGTATAAAGACCTATGGCTATGCATTGAGGTTTATTTTGAACCTTTGTTTAGAAAGGGTAATTTGTTTTGAACCAGGAAAGAAAGGATTTAAGGATTGGCAGGATCATGTTGAAAGAAAAAAAGGATTTCTTAATACCAGGAAAGGAAGGATATAAAGATTAACAGGCGCCGGTCTATTATCTAATGTCAGCTGTGTAAAATCTAGTCTGAACCAAGAAAGGAAGGATAGAAAGATGAACAGTATCCTGATCATCCTTGCATCCTTCCTTTCCTGGTTCAAAGACAAAGCACCCTTCCTTTCCTGGTTCAAGACGCTCTAATGTCTAAAATCTAATATCTAATATCTAAAACCTAACGTCTAGCGAATCTCATTACCGCAACATCGCCGATAATCAAGGTCATGGTATCTCCATTTACGCTGATGACATTTACTTTTTGTAAAGTTTCGAAGTAAAGGCCTTCACCATTTCCTAGACATCCCATACTTGTTGAAGCAACAGGGCCGATTTTGATACTTCTACCGTTGATTTCTACTGTCGCATTATAGTTATTACAAGCGCCCTTTCCGTTTACTTTCTTAGCGTTAAGATCAAAGTTGATTGTTGGTTTTCCTTGTGGAAACAGTTCATTGAATGGGGTGTTTCCGCCTTGGATATAATCCAATTCCCAAGTTCCGGCAAGTTCGCTGTCTGCTGCTACTGCTTTAAACTTAGCTAAAGGCGTGTTTCCTTTATACAACACTAGGATTTCGTCCTCAATTCCGTATTTGGAAGTTTGTGTAACTGCTGAAATCACTTCGCGATCGATTTCCATGTCATCGCAGGCCATCATTGTTGAAATTCCTTGGCTGAACTTAATACCGCCCGCTCTCTTCGTAAAGGAGTAAGCACCATTAAGGGTATTACACCCCCCTGTTACGGCATAACGACTTTCCGAAGGGATAAGCGATAGATGCAAGGTGCGTTTAGTGACTGTGGAAATTTCCTTTCCCCCTATTTCTATCAGTTGCCATTTGTGGCCTGTTAATTTTGAAATATTTGCATCATTTCCCGCTACATTCTTAGCGCCGCCACAACTAGCGAATAAAATGGTGAATACTGCAAGCATGCTTAAAATAGATTGTTTCATATACTTTATATTATTTAATTCTTCTATAAATACCACAAAACAGACGAAAGGTTTAACATTTGTGCTACACAATGTCTGTAAATTTGAATAAATAATGGTGTTCTTTTATTAAATCTGACTATTCTTAGTGAGGCAAATAGCAGGCCAGGAAATAATCTACTAAGTTGGTATATTTTTTATTTATTATGGCGTATTTGTCTCGATTTACGTATGTTTGTAGCTAATCAAGAACTATTCTAAAAAGAAGTTTGGACTCCTTATTTATCTATATTCTCGTACCTGTAGCCATTTTTTTATTTATTGCGCTATTCACACTCTTTGCCGTATATGCAGAGCGGAAGATTGCGGGTTTTGTACAAGATAGATTAGGCCCCATGGAAACCGGCAAATTTGGTTTGCTCCAGACCTTCGCCGATATTCTAAAACTTTTGCAAAAAGAATTGATTACGCCAGCTGCCGCGGATAAAGTATTGTTCGCTTTAGCACCTGTAATCATATTCGTTGCTGTATTCATTGGTTTTAGCGTGGTGCCCTGGGCGCCGAATTTTATGCCCGCCAATGTACATACCGGGCTCTTTTTTATTATGGCGGTTGTTTCTATAGATGCCATCGGTATTTTGATGGCTGGCTGGGGCTCCAACAACAAATACTCTTTATTGGGTTCTATTCGTGCAATCTCGCAAATGATATCCTACGAATTGCCGGTGGGCCTTTCTTTGATTGCAGCTGTCATGATTACGCAGACCCTCAACCTAAATGAAATCGCACTAAGCCAAGGAATCTTGGCTACTCAGGATATTTATTTTCTAGGTTTTTGGAAAGTGAATGAAATAGGAGGCATATTGGGATGGCATATATTCCAAGCTCCGCATTTGCTCGTTAGCTATGTTGTTTTCTTTATTGCCACGTTGGCAGAATGCAATAGAGCGCCGTTCGATATACCAGAAGCCGAGAGTGAGCTGATCGGCGGGTTCCACACGGAATATGGAGGCATTCGATTTGCTTTTATTTTCCTTGCGGAATATGCCATGATGTTCCTCGTTGCGATGCTAGGCGTCGTTATATTTTTAGGAGGATGGAACACGCCGCTGCCAAATATCGGGTCAGTACGCTTGGCAGATTGGACAACAGGGCTTTATTGGGGTATATTTTGGACATTAATTAAGTCCCTGACTATTGTTGCTATTCAAATTTGGATTCGATGGACTCTACCTCGCTTCCGTGCGGATCAATTAATGACTTTATGTTGGAAAATCCTGATTCCTGTTGCTTTCGCATGTATGGCGATTTCGGGAATCTGGAGAATAATGGTAATGCTGTAACGTGATATTAAAAACGACCATACAAGGATTATTAACGGCTGTAAAGGGGCTTATGCTTACGATTAAGCATCTTTTTGCTGCGCGCACCGCTCGTCGCAGCAAAGATATTAAGGACCCGAATTACTTTGAGCGGCAGGATGGCGTGACGACCGTTCAGTTTCCGAAGGAAAAGATGCCTATCCCTGAAGTTGCGCGCTATCAACTGGACGTAGAAATAGACGATTGTATTGTATGTGACTTATGTGCAAAAGCCTGTCCTGTGGATTGCATTACGATAGAATCAATTAAAGCAACTGAGGCGATCGGGAAAACATCGGATGGCAGCGTGAAGAGACTATATGCAGCGCAGTTTGATATCGATATGGCGAAATGTATGTATTGCGGGTTATGTACTGTGGTATGTCCGACTGAATGCATCACGATGACCAACCAATACGATAAGAGCACGTCTAAATTAACAGACTTAATATATGGCTTCGCGGAGATGAGCGAACAAGAGATTGTTGATAGAAAAGCGGAATGGACCAAGTTTCAAGCTGAGAAGGAGGCGGCCAAAACAAAATAATGGAATTAGCAATTTTCTACGCGTTCGCGGTTTTGGCAATCGGTTCGGCCTTAATGGTCGTTAGTTTAAAAAATACGGCAAGAGCGCTCTTTTTATTTTTCGTGGTTTTATTTGCGATGGCGGGCCTATTCCTATTCGCATTAGCAGATTTTGTCGCTATCACGCAAATATTGGTGTATGTGGGCGGTGTATTGATCCTAATGATATTTGCCTTTATGCTTTCCAACAAGGAATTGCTCGCTGACCTACAAAATACCAGCAGCAAATTTCTATCTCTGCCTAACTGGCAATCGCTGCTATTAGCGGTGGGATTCTTCGCCGTGCTTGCTTACGGCATTTGGGAATGGCATGAGCATACACCGATGTGGATAACAGAAAACATCCGTTCTGGAGAGGTAATCCAGTCGTCGGATAATAATATACAACATTTGGGGGTGCATTTTATGACGAAGTATCTGCTTCCATTTGAAGTTATTTCCATCTTTTTATTGGTTGCTCTAATCGGTGCAGCCCACTTATCTAGAAAGGAGGAAAACGCTTGATCACGTTGACTCATTTTTTAGTCGTTTCGGCCATACTATTCTGTATCGGTCTTTATGCCATGGTGGCTAAAAGAAATGCAATTATGGTGCTAATCGGTATTGAGCTAATCATCAATGCAGCGATTCTCAACTTCGTAGCGTTCGGACGATACGATAAGGTGAACTACGGAGGACAAGTATTTGCTCTATTTGCAATTGTATTGGCTGCAGCAGCTGTAGCTGTCGGCTTGGCGATTATTCTCAACGTCTACCGAAAATATAAAACGATTAACCCGGATAATATCACTGACTTAAGAGATTAATGGTAGCAGTAGAACAAATATCGCCTGTTTTTGCCGCTATTGTAGTGGTTGCTTTGCCCTTTATCGCATTCTTGATTCAGGCGCTTTTGGGCAAACGTTCAACATCGGGCAATATATCTTTAATTGCGATCTGCTTAAGCACGGTCATTAGTATGGTATGTGTATTTGCTGAAGTTTGGCAATCTATACCCCGTAGTGCTACACAACCTTGGTTCACAATAGGAATAAACACGTTTACCGTTGGAGTATTACTCAATAACCTGACGGTCCTCATGCAACTGTTGATCTGCGTTATTGCGCTTCCCGTTCATATCTATTCTCGGGCATATATGAAAGGTGACCCGGGCATACATCGCTATTGGATGTATTTAAGTTTGTTCTGTTTCGCCATGTTGGGCCTATGTATTTCGAAGAATCTCTTTATGATGTACATCTTTTGGGAGCTCGTAGGTTTTGCATCCTACCTCCTGATAGGGTTTTGGTTTACTAAAGAGAGCGCGGTACAGGCGAATAAAAAGGCCTTTATCGTGAACCGTATAGGGGATTTAGGTTTCCTAATCGGCATTGCGACGGTTTTCAGTGTTTATGGCAGTCTGGACCTTGTTGAATTATTTGGTAAAGAAGACCGATTTTATAGCGTAGCTTCAGAGAATTCGGGCTTATTAACATTGGCGGGAATCGGGTTCTTTATTGGAGCCATGGCTAAATCAGCACAGTTTCCACTGCATGTATGGCTTCCTGATGCGATGGAAGGCCCAACGGCGGTATCATCCTTAATACACGCTGCCACGATGGTTGCAGCGGGAATCTTCTTGCTTAGCAGTGTTTTCCCACTGTTTAACGATACTGTTTTGTTGATTATCGCTATTATCGGAGTGACGACAGCTGCTAGCGCGGCGTACTTTGCTCTAGCGCAAACTGACATTAAGAAAATCTTAGCATTTTCAACGATTTCGCAACTGGGATTCATGATGGTCGCTATTGGTGTAGGCGCTTGGGATGCTGCGATGTTCCATTTAGTGACGCATGCTTTCTTCAAGTGTCTTCTTTTCTTAGGTGCTGGCGCAGTAATACATGAAATGGCCCATTTGAAGCATGATCATCATCTAGACTTTGACCCACAAAACATCAATAATATGGGCGGGCTAAGGAAGCAAATGCCGAAGACCTTTGTGCTAATGGCAATTGCCTCGCTTGCATTGGCGGGTTTCCCTTTGACATCAGGCTTTCTTTCGAAAGATGCAATCTTGATATCGTCCTATGAGTGGGCAATTAGCAAGGGCGGCGCATCTATTCTTATTCCGATGCTACTAACGATTGTTAGTGTGCTGACAGCATTCTACATTGGGCGACTAATATTTAAGGTGTTTTTTGGAGAGTTTAAGCTTCCCTTATCTCCCAGCAATATTCAGGACGCGAACAAGACGATGTTATTGCCAATGGCATTTCTAGGTGTTTGTTCGCTGTTTTTCGTTTTTTCTTTCAATCCTATCTCCTACCACGATGCCAATGTATTTCAAGGTTTCTATGTTGATTACGGTTTCGAAGAGGTTCATAGTTTGCATCTTTTGATCCCCATCGGATTGACTTTGGCGAGCTGTTTCATGTGGATCATCGCTTGGCGATGGTATGTTAAAGGATCCTATCCGTTAAATGCTGCATCAAAAGGAATTACATTTTCTTTAAATCAGGCTTATTTGAATCAGTTTTATACAAGAACCTTTGTTGCAGGGACAGTTAATTTAAGCAAAGGACTCTATTGGTTCGATCGCAACATCATAGACGGCATAGTGAATCAGCTTGGAACGTTAGCAAAGGGAATCAGCCGCGTTGCAGCCTGGATCGATAAATACATTGTCGATGGACTTATCAATACGCTCGGTGGTACGACTTATTACTTCGGGCATTTATTGAGGTGGGTTCAGAATGGTCGCCTGCAGAACTACTTGGGTTTTGCTTTTACGGTTTTATTAATTGGAATAATTTATTTGATATTGACATAAGATGGGACTATTATCCTTACTTATTTTCCTTCCGATCATAGCTCTGGCTGGTATCTTGGTTCTACCAAGCCGCTTCAATCAAAGCTATAAATATATTGCGCTGTTGATCACCTTTATTCAGCTAGGTATTTCGGGCTATTTATATAGTCAGTATAATCCGAATATAGCCGGGTTCAATCAGCTATCGGGCTATCAATTTGTAGAGCAATTGCCTTGGATTCGACTAGACTTAGGTTCGATTGGAAAACTGGAGATTGACTATTTCCTAGGTGTCGATGGGTTTTCTTTACCCTTACTTGTTTTAAGTGCTTTTGTCATGCTGATGGCAGTAGGTGCCTCGTGGAACATCAGTAAAAGTGTCAAAGGCTATTTCGCGTTGTTAATGCTGTTGAATACGGCTATTATGGGAATTTTCTGCTCGTTAGATCTATTTCTTTTCTACGTATTCTACGAAGTGATGTTATTGCCATTGTACTTCTTAATCGGCATCTGGGGTGGCGCACGCAGAGAATACGCAGCTATTAAATTCTTTTTATATACGCTCTTTGGATCGGTATTCATGCTATTGATTATTGTAGGCTTATATTTCTCTGTAGTCAATCCTCATACCGGTGCACATACGTTCAACATCCTTTACATGATGAACCCGGAGAATTATGTGAATGGATCGTTTTTCGACTATCTGGCAAACAGCTATGAGGTCTTTGGTATCCCTGCGCGTATGATTGGGTTTATCGTCCTGTTCGTAGCTTTTGCTATTAAGATACCGATTGTTCCGTTGCATACCTGGTTACCAGACGCCCACGTTGAAGCGCCTACTCCTGTTTCGATCATACTAGCAGGTATTCTATTAAAGATCGGGGGTTATGGGATAATTCGTATCTGCATCGGTATTTTTCCAGATGCAGCCGCAGAGGCGAACTGGTGGTTAGCTTTGATTGGAATTATTTCCATCCTATACGGAGCTTTCAATGCATTAGCTCAGACCGATTTAAAGCGCATGATAGCCTATTCTTCGGTTTCCCATATGGGATTCGTTTTGTTAGGAATAGCATCATTAACAGCAGAGAGTATCTCTGGTGCAATGTTCCAAATGTTAAGCCATGGGTTCTTATCTGCGGCCCTTTTCTTCTTAGTTGGTGTACTTTACGACCGCGTACATGATCGATTTATCTACAACTTCCGAGGTCTAGCGAACATAATGCCTAAGTACACAGCCTATGTTGCTATTGCATTCTTTGCCTCTTTAGGGCTTCCTGGATTCTCTGCCTTCATCGGAGAAGCATTTGTAATCATCGGAACATTTAACGCAGAAAGCGTCGGTACTGGCATCCCTCGTTGGATGGCAATCTTCGGTTCTCTAGGTATTCTATTATCTGCAGCGTATTTCCTTTGGACTTTACAACGTATGTTTTTTGGTGAAACAAGATTGAAAGGAGGCGAAGAATGGGCGGTATCTCTTAAAGATCTAACAATTAGAGAACAGCTGATCCTATTCCCGGCTTTGGCATTAGCACTGATGTTAGGTGTTATGCCATCTCTAGTATTCGATCCATTGAATAGCTCGGTAATTAGTTTGTTGAACATAGTCTCTAATTATTTCTAGGCTCGGATAATGAATGATTTTACGCCACATATCACCCACTTTATTGATTCGATTCTAGCGTCTGTTGGGTTCTTCAAAACAGAGCTTATTCTAGCTATTGGGTTTTTATTATGTGTTTTTAGTAGCTTATTTTTCGATCGGAAATGGAAAGACAGCTCATTTAGCATTGCGATTCTAACACTGATAGCGGCATTGATATGCAATTTCCTTCAATATGAGGACTTAGGAACTGGGTTCTTTGGCATGCTACAGATTGATAACATGGCATTGCTCTCCAAGACGCTAATCCTGATTGGGCTACTTGTGTCTGCAGTTATGATACGGCAGCATTTTGAAAAGCGCGAGACGAAAAAGCGTAAGGGTGATTTGTATAGTATTTTGATAGGATCATCCATTGGCTTACTGATCTTGGTGATGACCAGCAATTGGTTATTAGCTTTTATCGCTATAGAAATGGTGTCCATATCCTCCTATATCCTAGTTGGCTATTTTGCGGAGGATAAAAAGCAAACGGAAGCCGCCATGAAATATGCGTTATTCGGTTCTGCTTGTGCTGCAATTATGCTCTACGGCTTATCGCTGATCTACGGCTTTACGGGAGTACTCGATTTTGCGGATACCCGACATATTCAAGGCTTAATCGACTCGCCTAAAGTGATGAGCAGTATTGCCATTCTCTTTATGTTGACTGGCATCGGATTTAAATTAAGTTTTGTGCCATTTCATCTTTGGACACCTGATGTTTATGAAGGTGCCCCAACTCCGATAACGGCTTTCCTATCCACCGTTCCAAAGATCGCCGCTATCGTGCTCTTTGCAAGATTAGCAGCATCCTATGGAACGACTTTATTTTATTTCTCCGATATCTTCGTACTATTTTTAACGATTGTCGCTATCGTAAGTATGTTAGCGGGAAATTTGATAGCACTACGCCAGCACAATGTGAAACGAATGATGGCCTACTCGTCAATTGGCCATACGGGCTTTCTCTTGATGGCGGTCGTTGGATATATGGGCGGGCATCAAGATACCCTCCTGTTTTATTTATTTGTATACACATTGATGAACCTGGCCGCCTTCGGCTTTATTGATATACTTGAGCAAAAATATGCTGCCAACGAATTCTCTGACTATACCGGGATGGGAAAACGTATGCCTATCATCTTTACATTATTTAGCATTGTCGGGATTTCATTAGTCGGACTTCCCCCTACAGCAGGGTTCATCGGGAAATTGTTTGTGTTTTCTTCTATTTTTGAAATCTTCCAACAGAATGAAGAAGCGACGCATTTATGGCTATTAATCATCGGAGCATTGACCTCGGTCATTTCCCTATTTTATTATTTCAAAATACCTTTATTCGCCTTCTTAAAGCATAAATCTGAAAATGAATCACTTGCTGGACCGACGATAACTGCAACCTATGTCATTGCAGTAGTACTAGCGCTCCTGCTGCTTTTATTCGGAATCTTCCCAACAATAATTATCAATTTCTTTCAACAATAAGTAGGGCAGTTAAACGAGCCACGCATTTTTCTGTGAATTATCTGTTTTCAATGTACATCGAGAACTTTATTCGCTATTGATGTTCTATGGAAACATCAAAGTTTTTACGAAATAAACATCTTTTGTTCATTTTAAGTAAATGAAATGATAAAACATGTTTTTATTATGTAGTTTTGTGTATGATTAGCGAATTAGCCAACCGTATTTTTGATCAAGTAATTGCAGACTATCACGTCCACGACGCTATCGATCATCCTGTAGAGAATCCATATGATTCTTCAAGTTTAGAACATCTATTATATTTGAAATGTTGGATTGACACCGCACAGTGGCATATGGAAGATGTGGTACGAAATCCGGAAATTGATCCTCGCGAGGGATTGTACTGGAAGCGTAGAATTGATCGTCAAAATCAGGAACGTACGGATATGGTGGAATATATTGATGGCTATTATCTTCAGAAATTTGAAGGCGTTACTCCGCTTGCTGGGGCTAAAGTAAATACGGAGAGTCCAGCATGGGCTATTGACAGATTGTCGATCCTAGCGCTTAAAATATATCATATGGCGCAAGAGACAAAACGAGAGGATGTTTCACATGCTCATCTGGAATCTTGCCAAACAAAACTTAATATCCTGTTAGAACAAAGAAAAGACCTTTCTAAAAGTATAGACGAGTTATTATCAGACATTGAGTCGGGCAATAAATACATGAAAGTGTATAAGCAGATGAAGATGTACAATGACCCCAACTTGAATCCGGTACTCTACGGCGTTAAAAAATAGTATCTCTAATGAAGCGCATCCTCGTTACTCGCTTTTCCGCAATGGGAGATGTAGCCATGGTCGCCTCTGTGCTCCGTGAATTTCAAGAGCAACATGCGGATGTTGAAATCATTATGGTTTCAAGAGCATTCTTTGCTCCCTTTTTCGAAGGAATTCCAAGAATATTATTTCATCCAATTTACCCTGATAAACAACATAAGGGAATAATTGGATTGTATAAGCTTTTCAAGGAGCTCCGTGCTTACAAACCAACAGCATTGGCCGATCTACACGACAACATCCGTTCGAATATTTTAAGCACATTCTTCCGTCTTTCGGGATACAAAGTCCAGACGATCAACAAAGGAAGAAAAGAAAAAAAAGCATTAACTAGATCAATAAATAAGGTCAAAAAGCAATTAAAGTTAACAACTGAGCGTTATGGAGATGTATTGCGGTCATTGGGATACACATTGGAATTAACGCATCAGCTGAGAAACGAGCCTGTCGCATTACCGAAAAACATACAGACGCTGTTTGTCGGAGGGAAGAGGTTTTTAGGTATTGCTCCGTTTGCACAGCATCCTTATAAAGTCTTCGCCTTGGAACGCATGGAAGAGGTCATCGCTGGACTATCCGATGATAATATACAAATACTGGTGTTCGGAGGTGGAAAGAAAGAAAAGGAAATCGTGGATGAATGGGCTAAAAAATATCAGCACGTCTTTAATACGATTGGAAAATTCAGTCTTCGAGAAGAACTTGACATTATCTCCAACCTCGATTTGATGCTGAGCATGGATAGCTCAGGTATGCATATGTCATCCTTAGCGGGTACTAGAAGCCTATCGATCTGGGGGGCGACTCATCCCTATGCGGGCTTCATCGGATACGGACAATCCAACGATGATTGCATTCAGGTCGAACATCCGAACCGTCCAAGCTCGGTTTATGGAAATAAACCATGCAATTGCGATGGAATAGAAGCGATCGACTTAGTAACAGTTGAAATGATTATTGTTAAAGTTAAAAAAACTATCTTTACGCTGTAGCGATAACATATGGTTCATACGTTATGCTTACCAAAAGGATAAAATAGTATATGGATAAAATTTGTTTTTTAGTCTGTCAGTACGGCAAGGAAGTGAATGGAGGGGCAGAATATCATTGCAAAATGCTCGCAGAGCGTTTGGTCGGTGATTTCCAAGTGGATATTCTAACGACAAAAACAATAAACTATCACACCTTCGAACCTTATTACAAGAACAATCAAGAAACAATAAACGGTGTCAATATACTACGGTTTGATTGTATAGATTATTCTGCTGAGGAACATGGCAAGTGGCGAAAGAAGACTAAGTTTCCTCGCAAAGTGCGCCGCAACTTATTTCGCATGGGCTTATTAGAAACAGCCGCCAATATGAATCATATTTGGGATATGGGAATTAAAAACGAGGAGATGCTCATAAAGACCCATGGTTTTTATTCCCCAGATTTGTTGAATTATTTGGAAGCAAATAAAGATTCCTATAAAGCTATCATCCTGATGTCTTATGTTTATCCACATACTATATTTGGTTCGCGTATTGCCCCGGAAAAAACAATCTTGATTCCTACAGTACATAATGAAGGTGATATATTTCGTTCCATCCAGACTCATCTATTTACCAGCGTAAAGCATATTGGATTTAATACGGAAGAAGAGCGGAATCTGGCACGAAAGATCTTTGGTAATAAGATGTCCGAAAGCAGCATTCTCGCCGTTGGTATAGAGACTGAATTTGAAAACTCGATATCAAAGACCGAAATACAGAAAAAATTCACCCTACCTGAACGCTATTTACATTATTTCGGCCGCATCTGTAACTCGAAAATGGACAAATTGATCCCTTGGTTTATCCGATATAAGGAAAAATTTCCTTCCAATTTAAAATTGGTGTTAACAGGGAGATTATTTCAGGAGAAGGTGGAGCATCCGGATATTATCTATACAGGCTTCGTAACGGACGAGGAGAAAATAGCATTGGTAAAAAATGCCACGCTTATTATCAATCCATCAAGAAATGAAAGCCTATCGTTGTTGTTATTGGAAGCTATGAAGCTTGGAAAAACTGTATTGGTAAACAAAAAGTCGGATGTTATGGTTGGCCATGCAATCCGTAGCGACTATGCTGCTGAGCCCTACGGGAATGAAAAAGACTTCCAAGAGAAAATTAGAAAGCACCTGGAACATCCAGAACTTAACGAGGAGTCGGAAATCAAAGCAAAGAACTACGTCGATGAACATTATTCTTGGCCAATTATTATGGGCCGTATAAAACATCTAATCAGCACCATATAGAAAGTTGTTATTAATTCCTCAAAAAAATCAAATCTATTTTTTTAACAACTAACTAATTATTTCTATAATTGGGGACCTATTCTATTTGCGAAATATGTCGGACAACAAATGCTCATTAATTATTGCCACCTACAATTGGCCTGAAGCACTAAATTTATGCTTATTGAGCATACGGAAACAACGTGTCCTACCCAATGAGATCATTATTGCAGACGATGGGTCTACGGAAGAAACTCGCCAGCTGATTGACAAAATAAAACAAGATTATCCAGTGCCAATAACTCATTTATGGCAAGAAGATAAAGGATTCAGGAAAACCATTATCCTGAATAAATGTTTCGCTAAGGTACAATACGAATACATTATTCAAATCGACGGTGATGTTTTTCTACACCCCGACTTTATCAGTGATCATCTTAAGGCCGCTCGCCCGAATTATTTGCTTCAAGGCAGCCGTGTTATGCTGAGCGACGCTTATTCGAAAGAACTCATCGAAAAGGTTAATACCAATCCACAACTTCTTGGACATAATAATAAGCGAATAGAGAACGGCATACGATTTCCTCTGCTCTCCAATTATCTTTTAAATCGTTACAAAAACAAATATCCTGTTTATTATGCACGAGGAGCGAACATGTCTTTTTGGAAGAAGGATATCTACGCTGTTAATGGTTATAATGAGTCTTATGAGGGCTGGGGACATGAAGATAGCGACCTTACCCTACGATTGATGAATACGGGTGTTCAGAAATCTGTAATCAAGTTTGCAGCAATCGTTTACCACCTCTACCATCCCGAAAAGAAGAATAATCAACAAGAAGAGCGCAACAAAGAGATCATGGAAGCGACGCTAAAAAATCAGATCACTTGGATAAATGCAGGTTTAAATCAATATCTTTAAACCAAATATGAGTATATCATCAGATAAACCCAAAACGGTTAGTATACTAATCTCCACATACAATTGGCCCGAAGCGCTAGAGCGCTGTGTACAGACAGTATGGTCGCAAGACCGTCTGCCAGATGAAATCCTTATTGCTGATGATGGTTCAAAAGAACCTACCAAGCGCCTAATTGAACGACTAAAGCAAGAATCTCCAGTACCCATCGTCCATGTTTGGCATCCAGACGAGGGCTTTCGCCTTTCGGTTATCCGAAACAAAGCTATAGCGATTGCAAGCTCTGAATATATTATCCAGATCGATGGCGATATCTTACTAGATCCTCATTTTATCAAAGATCATTTAAGTCTAGTAGAACCGAATTATTTCCTGTGTGGAAGTCGCGTTTGGGTTTCTAAAGAGCAAAGCCAGGAGTTATTAGAGCAAAAGTCTACGATCAAAGTTCAAAGGCATAAATTCCCGTTGCCATTTATTTTGAACAGCCTACGTTCAGGCATATTATCTCGATTCCTTGCTGATCGATATAAGAAAAATAAACCTCGAATATTAAGAGGTTGCAATATGTCTTTTTGGAAGAAAGACCTGCTCGCTGTTAATGGTTATAATGAAGCAATTCAGGGCTGGGGAAGTGAAGATGCGGAGCTCGCATTTCGCTTAATGAACACCGGGGTCAAAAAAAGATTCTTAAAGTTCGCAGCAGTTGCTTATCACTTATATCATAAAGAAAACAACAAGGAGAACCTTCCTGAAAACGACAAAATATTAGAAGATACCATAACCACAAAAAAGGTGTGGGCAAAAGAAGGTATTGTTAAACAGTAGTGCTCGGAACAGCAAAAACTAATTAACGTCTACTCGAATCGCTTTGCAACAAACTGCTGTTCAGAAAATCTAATTCTTTCGATGGGTGATGGTGTTGCTGAAAGTATCGGACCGCATCAGCACGATGCATCTGATAAGCCTTGTCATCATTTAATAACAGTTCAATATTATCCACGAATTCCGTAGGGTTATCTGAAATCAAACATCCGTTATTCGTCTTATTTAAGAGTCCATCGACCCCTCTCATTGTCGTTACTACTGGGATTCCAAACGACAGGGACTCCAGCACCTTAATCTTTACCCCAGTACCAGAAAGCATGGGGCAAATGGTTATCCTGGCTTTCGAATACTCTTTATCTAGATCCTCAACAAGACCAAGTTTCGTTATCTGAGAATGATCAGGAATAGCATCGCAAATCTTTCCTACCACCGTTACTTTTCTGTTCTTTAACGACGGTAATACATGCTCCATAAACCAATTCATGCTCGTCACATTATGATGATTATCGCTT
Source organism: Sphingobacterium sp. UBA6645 (assembly GCF_002455685.1). Lineage (NCBI taxonomy): Bacteria > Pseudomonadati > Bacteroidota > Sphingobacteriia > Sphingobacteriales > Sphingobacteriaceae > Sphingobacterium > Sphingobacterium sp. UBA6645. The sequence goes on along the minus strand of NZ_DKLH01000010.1, from coordinate 7,794 downwards.
GCGACGTAAAGTATATCGTATTCTTTAGCAATTACCCCCTCTGCTGTTCGGTCTTCAAAAGAAAGCGGAACTAATTTAACCTTGGTGTTCAGGAATTGGTCGAAAATAAAACGTTCCTCCACTGAATAAGACCAAACTTCATCGAATGGATTCAAAAGGCTTAATTCCTCCTGAAACATTTTACCTACTGCTGCGAAATCATTGGATTCTTGCGGTGCATGTTGAACAGAGAGAAAATCATGCGTATCGTTTATCTTATAGGTTGCTGGGATCAATTTTATAAGCTCAGCCCAATAAGCATAACTTACTATGAGGACATCATAATGCCTATCTGCGTATCGCTCGAGGAGTTGCTTCTCAACAAAAGGAGTAACCAGACTGATCAACTTTTTCGCATTTCTTTTCTTGCCAATCAAACGAGGTAATTTTTCGTGAATGAAGTATTTCGTATAGTTATCCTTCTTTGAAAACTCGCTCCCTGGCCGAAACAGATCCAGGTTAATCGTTGGATAAATCGATTTGAATTTCTCTATCTCCTCTTCTGTCCAAGGTTGAAGCGTCAGAAAATCCACATCAAAAACGTCAGATCTACTGCTAAAGTAGTCCAACATCTTATTGCAACGCGTCGTATTTCCCGCCTTATACCGCATCGGATTGTCGGTCATGAAATACAAAATCTTTCTCTTGTTCATCTGTTCTATCGCTCTACAATTTCATTTATCAACTCATCCCACTTCGCCAATACTGACGCCGGCGTATAGGCGCGCATCAGCTCTACCCCCCTCTTTCCCATTTCTTGCCTCAACGCCGAATTGTTCATCAACTGTTTTAACCGAGATGCCATCGCTTCTACATTTTCAACTAAGTAACCGGATTCTCCATCTACAATAAGCTTATTTACGCCCGAACAACTTCCCAGACCAATAGCAGGTAAGCCAACAGACATCGCTTCCCCTAATGCCAAAGGAAAACCTTCATACCGGCTCGGAAATAAAAATATATCTGCGTTCTTTAAAACAGCAATCGGATCGGTGCAAAAGCCCTTAAGAGCGACTTTATCACCTAGAGCAAGTTCATCAATTTTCTGTTGAATCAAATCCCGATCTGCTCCAGTACCCCACAAATCCAATCGCCATTCAGAATTCTCGCTACACGCACGATGGAATGCTTCAATTGCTAGAGTTTGCTGCTTACAATCATTATCTAAACGTCCTAAATGGGAGATGACGTATTGACTCTTTTCTATTTGATGATCCACGTGTTCCGTCGTGTCGACCTCAGGGAATGGATTGCCGATTACGAATACCTTGCCCTTAAACGTATCCGGAAGAAACTTATCATAATCATCCAATAAAATCTGAATTCCACTTAAGCGCGAGTAAGAATTCTTTAGCAGATTCTTTTCTAGGGGATCTCTTCGACCAAATACATCCTCATAATCATAATCCGGACGCCCATTCACAGAATTGATAATCGGGATATCCAAAGTATTATCGTAGGTAATCTCCAATAGCGAAGCCGTAGACATCGTTATAATCAAATCTGGTTCTGCGGCCTTTAAATACGCGTACCATTGCTCCGATCGTTTCTTTAGGTTATGCTTATAAACCCCTTGATACCCGTCGGGGAAAGCTCGGCATTTATTCTTATTGACCTGTTTCGTATATTTCTTTTTTATCTTTCCAACTAACCAGGCGATTGGGTTTTTCCCCGAATAATTAACAATGGGCAGAAGCTCAATCTGATCGACTCGAGCGTTATAAATATTGTCAACCTTGATGTCCGAATTCAAAGGAAAAACGGGACTGCCCCCCTCCTTTTGGTTTACGGCGATGCTGACCTCATGCCCCTTTTCTGAAAAGCTATTCGCTAAAAAAGTACACATTTTCTCTGACCCACCGTTCCCATTTAAAAAGGAATTATGCTGTATAAATATTATTTTCATTTAATTTCTTTCTTCCATAATTGTTGCCTTATCTTTCTTCTCCAAGAAGAAATCGGCAGTAACTTCAATAGCTTAAGCTTCCACTTGATCGAATTATTGATGCGGCTCTTATAACGTTCGTATTGTTCATCGAAATCCTCCGCACTACTAGCTTCTAAAAATAACTGAAACCTACCTGATAAACTGTCAAATTCCTCTTTAGGTAGGTAAGGAGCCACTCTTCGCTTATAAAAATCCTGTACGGACTGAAATACTCGTTCCTTTTGTGCTGCGTTGAATGGCATTAACAAATAGCGGAGCTCAAAGCGTTCATGCTCCAAAAATTTGGCTAAATGTAACGCACGACGCTCAAATAAGGATTCCCTGCTGTAAAAATCATCCAAATAAGTAAACCACTTATCCATCTGCTGCAATACGGACTCACAATCGCGATTAATCAGAAGATGATTCTGCCCCTCATGTCGTCCATAATAATAAATACCAGCTGGATTTGCGGCGATACGGTCTGTCATTGCTAATAAACAGTGAGAAAATAGGCCATCTTCGCCAGGCTGTACTCCTACTGGAAAACGGACAGTGCTATTTTGTTTTAAGAACGCATGACGCCACAATTGCCCGCAGGTCGGCAAAGCCGTTGGATGAGGTAGTCGATCTTGATATGGCTGCCCCACAACCACCACATCTGCTGCGGAACGTTCAATCACATCAATAGAAGTTCTTAAAAATTCGAAATCTAAAGCATCATCCGAATCCAAGAAATAGACGTACTTACCGCCCGCACGCGACAGACCTACATTTCGAGCAACCGAGACACCCGCATTTTCCTGATAAACATAGTTAACTCTAGCATCACGCTGCGCATACCCCTGAACAATATCCGAAGTCCGATCCTTACTTCCGTCATCAACCACCCAAAGCTCGAAATCAACAACGCTCTGTCCTAAAACACTTTCAATTGCTTGTCCTATAAATGCTTCCCGGTTATAAACAGGGATAATTATTGAAATCAGAATATCGTTTCTCTCCAAAATATCTTAATTCTTTTTACCTATCCATCTTATTATCAATCAGCTCTTGCATTTGAGCCCACTGTAGACTCATCTCCCCATACTTGAAAACACCAGTTTTATAACCTAGTATTGCTCCGAACTGAACGGCTTTCTCATCAACAGTTTTTGGAAAAATGGCAGAGCGGTAGGCATCCTCTGTAATAATAGGTTTTGGACAGACGTAAAAATTTAGTCCATCGTTCGAAAAAGCAAGATACAATTGATCAGCAGTGTACTTCTTCACATCACCCACAGCGATACAGAGAAAGTAAAAACCGTCTACATAGCTCGCTTGTAAATGCCAGGGACCATTATCGCGATTCTGTCGGATCCAGGGCTCATTGATAAAGTTAACAATTTTACTATTTGAAAAGCGACTAAAATCAAGTCCATTGGTCGAACTCCGCTGTATAACAAAAGAAGGCTTATCCTGCTTAAAGTGTTTCTTCCCCGAATTCAGCTCCACCTCGTAACTAACATAGCCTTCACCAACTTTGAGAAAGGATGGTGACAGCATATGACTATTCTTCGGCGAATAAGGGACATCAGAATACATGACAGCTTCTAAAGGATCCCAATGCACGCCATCCCTCGAAGTTTGACGAACGATGGTTCTACGCGCGTTCTTTATCAATTTTGCGCGGTTGTTTTGACTCTTTGCTCCGCGCGCTGACAAAGCTTTTGCTGATAAAAAGCTCCCTCGATAATACAGTTGAAATTCCCCGCCTTCAAATAACCAATCCACATCGGACCAAAATCCTTGAATCTGCTCCCCCTGCATCTCCCGAAAACTCTCCTTATAACCTGGGCATGCCTGAATCGGATTAACAATTTCCGCAGGTTCTACCCAATTCAAGCCATCGTTAGATACAACAATTGTCGGGTTTTCATAACGCTTTGCCAATTGATCGCCTCCAATGGCGCCAAAATAAGGCGTAAAAACCATCCAATACTTATAGCCTTGAAAACCATCCGGAAAATACTGTACATCAGGATGACAATAGCTGCTATTGTTATATCCGATATTCTTGATAAATTCTGGTTTTACATATCTTGGATAGTTCCCATTTGCCAGCATATCAATATTTACCTGCTGCGGAAAAATATTAACTTGCAAATCAATAGTAAAATCTTTTCTTCCTACCTTTTCCGGAATTTCCTCGGGAAATAACTCCATTTCTCCTCTAGCACAAGCTGTAAGAAAAAGAATTAAAGTAAATGCGCCAAAACGCAGCACAGTTTTATTAAACAACATATAAATGCTCACAAACAATCTACTGTAAATAACGTAAATTCCTTCTATAACGTAACAGCCATTAAGAGGATTTTTAAATATTTTTCTAATTGCCGCTTACAGCAACGAAAATATGATTCGCGATATTTTTTCAATTTTAAGTAAAAAATATAGTATTAAGAATCGCTTTAAGGTTAAACCTATATAGGTCCTACTTGGTATGCTCGGAATCCCCCTCAATATTAACAATTTAGAAACACACATTTAATCCAGAAAACCTTAAATTAGCTAGTCAATTAACAGCGAATTACACTAGGTATGAAAACACTCTATCTCATACGTCACGCAAAAGCCGAAGATCATGGCCTTTTGAAAAACGACTATAACCGTAATATTATATCCAAAGGAAAAGAAAGAGCAATCAGAATTGCCAACGAGCTGGCAACACAGCTAAAGATTGATAGCAATACGCTCGTTATCAGCTCCTCCGCCAATCGCGCAAAACAAACAGCAGACATCTTTTGTGAAATATTAGGCTATCCTTTAGCGGACATTCAAGAAACCAAAGAAATATATGAGGCACACTTCATCGATATCCTACGAATCATAAACGGTATGCCTAACAAGGTTGATAAACTGCTAGTCTTCGGCCATAATCCAGGACTTTCCAATCTAACAAACTACCTCAGTCACGCGGAGGTAGACCTAGCGACTTCCAACGTTGCCATATTAACTTTACCTGACAACTTTAACTTCTCCGAACTCGCAGGAGGTACAGCGACCTTACTGAACACAATTCAGTAATATTCTCTACCTTCGTATTCTATGGCAAACAAACTGCAGAACGAAAACTCCCCTTACCTACAACAACACGCCCACAACCCGGTACAATGGTACCCTTGGGGCGAGGAAGCTTTAAAAAAGGCAAAGGAAGAAAATAAACTCATCATCATTAGTGTCGGCTATTCGGCATGCCATTGGTGTCATGTGATGGAACGCGAAAGTTTTGAAAACGACGCCATCGCACAAACCATGAACAAGTTTTTCGTATCGATCAAAGTCGACCGCGAAGAACGACCGGACATCGATCAAATCTACATGATAGCCGTCCAACTGATGACAAACGCCGGCGGATGGCCATTGAACTGTATCTGTTTGCCGGACGGCCGCCCTATTTATGGAGGCACCTATTTTAAACCGCAGGATTGGCAAAATGTGCTCCTACAGATTGCTAAAATGTGGGAAGAAACACCAGAAGTTGCCTTAGACTATGCAGATCGCTTAACAAAAGGCATACAACAAGCAGAAAAGCTACCGATTCAGGAAATACCAGAAGCCTATACAAAGCAGGACCTATTAAATATTGTAGACCCTTGGATAGAAACCTTCGATCAAAATGAAGGGGGGTATCGCCGTACTCCTAAGTTTCCTCTGCCAAACAATTGGTCGTTCCTCCTTAGATATGGCGCATTAAGTAAAGATCAGGCAATATTAGACCATGTACACTTTACCTTAGAAAAAATAGCAAATGGCGGTATCTACGACCAAATTGGAGGTGGTTTCGCACGCTATTCTGTCGATAACCGCTGGCATATTCCGCATTTCGAGAAGATGCTATACGATAATGGGCAGTTACTAAGCCTTTATAGTGAAGCCTACCAGCAGAAGCCAACTATCCTCTATAAGCGTGTAGTAGAAGAAACCATTGCTTGGGCCGAACGTGAAATGCTTGATCCTAACGGTGGATTTTACAGCGCATTAGATGCCGACAGCGAGGGCATAGAAGGCAAATTCTATAGCTTCGATTATGATGAGTTTGATATTCTCGGCGATCGAGCAGACCTAGCAAGAAATTACTTCCATATCAGCAAAAACGGGAATTGGACCGAAGAACAAACGAACGTTCCTTACCTCAGCGCAGATGATAATCAACTGATCGCCGAGGCTGGCTACAGCGAATATGAATGGGAAGAAGAACTAAAGTCAATTAAAGAAACTCTACTGAATTACCGCGAACAGAGAATCCGACCCGGTTTAGACCATAAGCAGCTTGTGACCTGGAATGCGTTGATGATCAAAGGACTCGTAGATGCTTACCGCACCTTTAGAAATGATCATTATTTGAACCTAGCGAAGCAAACAGCGGAGTTTATATGGACAAAATGTCATGAAAATGACATACTACTGCACCAACCGGCTGACAGCAACCGAAGTATTCCTGGATTCTTAGATGACTATGGTTTCAGCATTGAATCCTTCATCAGTTTATACGAAGCGACATTTGATGAAACTTGGATTAACCGCGCAAAAACACTTACAGAACAAGCGATTAACATTTTTTACGACAAAGACGAACGCACATTTTTCTACACTTCCTCACATGGGGAAGAACTGATTGCACGAAAAAGTGAAATCATGGATAATGTCATTCCGGGTTCGGTATCGACAATGGTACGCCAATTGTATAAGTTAGGCATCTTGTTCGATGAGGAACAATATACGCTAATAGCCGATCAGGTTTTCGCAAATGTATTTCCGCACATTAAATCATATGGGTCAGCCTACTCAAACTGGGCCATTCACTTACTGGAACTGCACTACGGAATTTGGGAAATAGCGCTTACCGGAGCAGATGCTTCCGAGTGGCGAGAGGAATTAGACCAGTATTATATTCCAAATAAAGTAACATTAGGTGGAACAAAAAGCAGTCTACCCTTGTTAGAATATAAAGCGGGTATGGAATCAAAAGCATACCTTTGCCAGAATAAAACATGCAGTCTTCCGCAAACGTCGATTGCCCAAATAATAGAATTAATAAATAATAAACAGGGCTAGTACCCCATAAACTAAGTACAATGGCAGTAGAAAACAACAACGTAGTAACGTTGAATTACGTTCTTCATACAATTGAAGAAAATGGAGAAAAAACCTTTGTAGAGCAAACAACATCGGACAATCCGTTAACATTTTTATATGGTGTAGGCATGATGCTTCCTAAATTTGAGGAAAACATCGCTGGATTAAACGCAGGTGATAAAACATCATTCGAATTAGAACCAAATGACGCTTACGGTGAGCGTGACGATAAAGCAATCGCACAATTACCAGCGGAAATGTTCCAAGAAGTTGGACTTCCTCCTGTTGGTGAAGTAATACCTTTGCAAGATAACCAAGGAAACCAATTCCGCGCGGTAGTTATCGAAGTAACTCCAGAAACGGTAGTTGCTGACCTTAACCACCCAATGGCTGGTAAAAAATTAAACTTCGACATCGAAGTAATCGCTTCTCGTCCAGCAACTGCTGAAGAGTTGTCGCACGGCCATGCACATGGCATCGACGGAAATGAAGCCCACTAAGTAATTAGTAAATTTAAAAAAAAAGAAGGTGTCTAAAAAGGCACCTTCTTCTGTTTTATAGCTTTTGCGATTTCATTACTGTTTTCATTTTTGAGTTTTAAGCAGTAAGTCGATATTTGATAGTTTTAACGCTCCTGACGTCAATTTGTATTGTATATAGTGTTTTATCGCTATAACGATTCTCAAAGAAGACATCGTGTGGCAAGTTGT